>JANXRT010000080.1 GCA_025356735.1 Acetobacteraceae bacterium
GGTGTTGCTGCCGCGGCCGAGGGCCAGCGGCAAGGCCGGGAACGGCTTCTTCAGCCGGATGCGGATTTCGCGGTCGCTTGGCGCCGACAGCTCGTCGGTGACGGCCAGCAGCGAGGCGCCGAACGCGTCGCGGCTGGCCCAGCGGCGGATGCTGGCGACGGCGTCGCGGGCCAGCACGGGGGTGCCGTCATGGAACATAAGCCCGTCGCGAAGGGTCAGGCGCCACAATTTGCCGTCATCCTCGACGACGTGGCCCTCGACCATCTGCGGCTGCGGCCGGTATTGCTCGTCGAGCCCGTACAGCGTGTCGAACACCAGGAAGGCGTGGTTGCGGGTGACGTAGGCCGTGGCATAGACCGGATCGAGCACCGCGAGGTCGGCCTGGGGGACGAACCTCAAGGCCTTCGACGCCTGGGCGGAGGCGATGTGGGGGGCGGCCAGGATCAGGGCGCCGGCCGAGGTCGCCTTCAGGAAGCCGCGACGTTTCATTTCGAGAAATCTCCGGTTACGGTCGGCAAGCGGTCACGGTTGCACAAAGCCGGACGAACAGGGAAGCAGAACCATGATCGAGACGACAACACGCCGCACGGTTCTTAAACATGCAATCCTTGGCGGCCTGGCCGCGGCACCCTTGGCGATGCCGGCGATCGTGCGGGCGCAGGGCACCTCGAAGCCGGTGCGCATCGGCCTGCTGAGCGACCTCAACGGCCCCTACCGGGAAGTCGGCGGCCTCGGCAACCACATGGCGACCGAGATGGCGATCGCCGATTTCGGCGGCTCGGTGCTCGACCGGCCGATCGAGCTCCTGCAGGCCGACGACCAGAACAAGCCCGACGTCGCCGCCGCCCTGGCGCGCCAATGGGCCGATGACGGCGTCGATGTGCTGGCCGACGGCGCCGCGAGTTCCTCTGGCCTGGCGATCCAGCAGATCGCGCGCGAGAAGAAGCGCATCTACCTGATCACCGGCCCCTCGACCTCGGACATGACCGGCAAGCAGTGCTCGCCCTACGGCGTCCACTGGTCCTACGACACCTACGCGCTGGCGACCGGCACCGGCCGCGCTACAACCAAGGCCGGCGGCGACAGCTGGTATTTCATCACCGCCGACTACGCCTTCGGCTACGCCCTGGAGCGCGACAGCATGAACGCGGTCAAGGCGGCCGGCGGCCGCGTGCTCGGCAGCGTGCGGGCGCCGCTCGGCACCGCGGATTTCTCCAGCTACCTGGTGCAGGCGCGCGCGTCCGGAGCCAAGGTGATCGGGTTGGCCAATGCCGGCACCGACGCGCAGAACTGCGTCAAGCAGGCGGCCGAGTTCGGCCTGACGCAGGACGGCACCAAGCTCGCGACCCTGCTGTTCCAGATCAGCGACGTGGTCTCGCTCGGCCAGAAAACGTGCGAGGGGCTGGTGTTCACCGACTCGTTCTACTGGGATATGAACGACGCCAGCCGCGCCTGGGCCAAGCGCTACATGGCGCGGATGAAAACGCCGCCCGGCATCCTGCACGCCGGCAGCTATGCCGCGGCGACCCACTGGCTGAAGGCGGTGAAAGCGGCCGGCACCACCGACTCCGACGCCGTCGTCGCCCGCATGAAGGCAACGCCGGTGAACGATTTCTACAACACCGACGTGAAGATCCGCGAGGACGGGCGCGTGCTGCACAAGATGTTCCTATGGCAGGTGAAGCCCGCTTCCGAGGCGAAATACGCCTTCGATTTCTGCCGCGAGCTGACCAGCCTATCAGGCGACGAAGCCTTCCGGCCGCTGGCCGATGGCGGTTGCCCATTGGTCAAGGTCTAGCGGATCATCACCGTGACCGAGGCACCGGCCGCGCTGCTGGACCGGATGGACGAAGCGTCCCGGCGCCAGGACACGCCGTGCGGCGACGGCACCATGCAGTGGCGAAGCTGGGACCAGACCGGCGGCACCGGCCCGATCCTGGTGCTGCTGCATGGCGGGGCCGGATCGTGGCGCCACTGGGTCCGCAACATTCCGGACCTTTCCCGCACCTACCGCCTGGTGGTGCCCGACCTGCCCGGCCTTGGCGGCTCGGCGATGCCGCCGGACGGCGAGGATGCCAACGCCGTCGCCGGCGTCATCGCCGCCGGGCTGGATGCGGTGATCGGTGGGGACACGCCCTACCACGTCGCCGGCTTCTCATTCGGCAGCATGATGGCGGTGTGCCTGGCGGCGCTGCACGGCAGCCGGGTGCGCGACCTGACCGTCATCGGCTCCAGCGCGATCGGACCCCTCGGCAGCGCCATCGAGCTGCTGAAGGTGCGGCACCTGACCGGCGAGGCGCGCGTCGAGGCGCATCGCACCAACCTCAGCCGCCTGATGATCGCCGATCCGGCGCGGATAGATAACCTCGCGCTGGCGATCCAGGAATGGAACACGCAGCACTCGCGGCTGAAAACGCCGGCGCTGTCACGCAGCGGCGCCCTGATGCGCGCCCTGGAACACGTGCACGTGCCGATCCGCGGCATCTGGGGCGAGTTCGACGCACCCGCCAATCCTCGCGCGCCCGAACGCGCCGCCGCGTTGCGGCTGGCTCGGCCCGAGGCGGACGTGCACCTTGTTCCAAGTGCCGGACATTGGGTCGCTTACGAAGCGCCGCAGGCCATAAACGCGTTGCTCCTCAGGAAGCATGGGGCTCTGCCCCAAACCCCGCCAGGATAGCGTCCTGGAGCGCCTAACCTAAGTAGAAGGGTTCAAAGAGGCGACGGCCCCTTTGCGGGGCGCGGGGCAGAGCCCCGGTTGCCTACCTGGCTCAGCAAAGCCGGTACGAAAACCAGGCTGGCGACCAGCGTGCAGCCGAGGCTGACCAGCAACAGCAACCCCATGCTCGCCGTCCCCGGATGGCCGGAAGCGGCGAGCGAGCCGAACGCGGTGCCGGTGGTGAGGGCAGAGAAAACCACCGCCCGTGCCGTGGCCGAGCCCAGCATCCGCCGCCGCCCGGCGCGGAAGTTCATCACGAAATAGATGTTGAACGACACGCCGACACCGAGCAGCAGGGGCAGCGCGATGATGTTGGCGAAATTGAGCTGGAGACCCGTTGCGAGGCAAACCAGCACGGTCAGCGCCGCCGCCAGCAGCAGCGGCGCCAGCACCAGCAACACGTCGCGAAGCCGGCGCAGGGCCACGAACAGGATCAGCGTGATCGCGATCAGCGCGTAGATCGCGGCCGAGCGGAAGGCGCCGACCACGGTTGCTGCGGTCCCGACGATGGTAACCGCCGAGCCGCCGGCGTCGGGTGCCACGGTGCGGACTTCGGCGGCGAACTCGCCAAGGCCGCGGCTGTCGCGGGCACCCGGCTTGACTGCCACCTGCACCCGGGCGCGGCCATCCGGCAGAAGCCAATCACGTGAAATCTCGGCCGGGATGTCGGCGCGGGTGGATGGTGTGGCCGACAGCGCCAACCGCAGCCGCTCGAGTTCGACGGGCAGGAACCGCGTCATCGCGGCGTCGGTCGCCATCGCCACCGCGTCCGGCGCGGTTGTCAGCGCCCGCAGGTCGGCGGCGATGCGGGCGAGCGGATGGTCGGGCGGCAGTTTCGCCAAGGCCGGATCGATATGCGCCAGCGCGGTCTTCGCCGCCAGCCGGACTTGGTCAGGGGTGATCGGCACTGCGGGGGTGCTTGGCGTCAGGGTCGCGCTCAGCACCGACGCCGCGTCGGCGATGACGGCAAGCTTCTCCGGCTGGTCGGTGGGAACAAAACTGTCGAGCGTCATCACCTCGCCGGCGAGCTTCAATTGGCGCAGACGCTGCCCGAGTCTGTCCGCCGCATCGACATCCGCCACCAGCACGTCGGCACTGTACGGGTTGGTGATCGGCGAGGTCATCAGGTCGGCCAAGGTACGCATCGCCTCGGTATTCGGATTCTTGGTGTGCAGCGGGTCGCCGTCGAAGCCCAACCGCGGCGCCAGCGCCAGCGCCAGCACGAACAGGCCGGCGAACCCGGCGAGCACCGGCATCCGATGGCGGGCCAGCCAGGGATCGAGCGGAGCGGCCCAGGCGAAGCCGACCTCGGCGTCGGCGGCGCGCGGCCGGCACAGGGTTATCAGCGCCGGCAGGAACACCAGCGTGCAGGCGAACGCAATCAGCATGCCGCCGCCGGCAATCAGGCCAAGCTCCGCCACGCCCTCGAAGTCGGTCGGAACGAAGGCCAGGAAGCCGGCCGCGGTGGCGCAGGCCGCGACCAGTATCTGGCCGCCGGCGCGGCGCGTGGTCAGTGCCAGCGCTGCTTCCATGGTTTGCGTGTCGTGCTGCGCCTCGCGGTAGCGCACCGAGAACTGGATCGCGAAATCGACCGCGATGCCGACGAACAGGATGCCGAAGCCGACCGACACCAGGTTGAGCGTGCCCACGGTGATCGAGGCGAACAACAGGGTGAGCATCAGCCCGAACCCGAGCGTGCCCAGGATCGGCAGGATCAGCCGCCAGGTCCGCACCGCCAGGAACAGCCACAGCGTGATCAGCACCAGGCTGACCGCGAGGCCGGCCAGCACCCCCTGCGCCACCGTCGCGAACTCCTCGTCGGCCAGCGCCACGGCGCCGGTGATGCGGACATGCGCCTCACCGGATTTGACGAATTCAAGGCCGGAAATCATCGCGCGCATGGCGTCAGTCGCGGCGCCGCCCGGCTGCAAGGCGCCGAAATCCAGCTTTGGTTGCGCCAACACGAAACGATAGCGGCCCTGAAGCTCCGAAACCTCACCGCTGAGCAGGCTCTCCCACGACAGCGGCATCGGATGGCCGCCAAGCGCCCCTGCCATGGCATGATGGAACGCCTCCATCGCCGACAGGTACGGCGTTAGGTTCGCCTGGCCCTGGGTGACGCCCATCCCGAGCAACGCCAACGCCGCGAACAGGCCGCGCGTCGAGGGGTCGGCGACCAGCTGGCCAAGAAAGGGCTGCGCGTCGACGGTGTGGTCCATCAGCCGCTGCAGCGTGGGCTTGTCGAGGAACAGCAATCCCTGCCGCTCCAGATAGGGCGACGCGTCCGGCCGCTGCACGGTGCGGAAATGAGCGGTGTCCGCCGCCATCTGCTGCGCCAGCACCCGCGCCGTCTCGCCGACGATCTCGGGCGAGGCGCCGTCCACCACGCCCACCAGCTGGTCGCGGAAGCGCGGGAAATCATGATCGAAGGCAAGCGATCGCTGCCGCCAGGCGAGCCGATCGGGAAACATCTTGTCGGTGTCGGTTGTCACCCCTAGCCGATGATACGACACGAAGCCCGACAGCAGCGCCAGCAGCAGTCCGGCCACGACTATCCGACCTGCATGACGGCGGCAGGCTTCTACAACATCGACCAGCCAGTTCATGTCAGCACTTTCACGCCGAAGGCAGGAAAGCTTGGGGCTCTGCCCCAAACCCCGCAAAGGGGCCGTCGCCCCTTTGAACCCCTATACTTAAGTATTGCGCTCCCCGGCGCTTCCGGGGCGGGGTCAGGGGCAGAGCCCCAGCCTTGCTTCAGCTACCGCCGTCGATCGTCAGCATGGTGCCGGAGGTATAGGCCGATCGTGGGCTGACCAGGAACGCCGTGGCCCAGGCGATTTCCTCGGGCGTGCCGGGGCGGCCGAACGGCATCGCGCTCGACAGGTCACGCCAGCGCTCGGCGTCGCCAAGTTCCTTGGCGGCGCGATCGCGCGACAGCATTTCCCAGCGTGCGGTGGCGGTGGCGCCGGGATTGATGCCGAGCGTGCGGATGCCGTCGGCCGTGGAGGATTTACCCAAGGTGCGGGTGAAGGCGATCAAGGCTGCGTTGCCGGTCGATCCGGCAATGTAGCCGGGGTTCAGCTTCTCGCCGGCGGCACCGATGATGTTGAGGATGACGCCCTGACGCCTCGCCTTCATCTGTGGGTAGATGGCGCGGCACAGGGAAATGAAGCCGAACACCTTGAGGTCCCAGGCGGCGCGCCACGTGTCGTTCTCGACACGCAGCAGGTCTCCGGGCGGGATCGCGCCGGCGTTGTTGACCAGGATGTCGATGTCGCCGGCTTCCTTGGCGACCGCCATCACGGCTTCATTGGACGAAAGGTCGGCGGCGATGGTGCGGACCGCCACCTGCCGGCTGGCGCGGATGGCGGCGGCGGTTTCTTCCAGCGCCGCGGCATCGCGCGCCACCAGAATCACGTCGCAGCCCTCCTCGGCGAGCACGTGGGCGATGGCGCGGCCGATGCCTTTCGAGCCGCCGGTGATGAGCACGCGTTTGCCGGCGAGTTGCAGGTCCATGGTTCAGGCAGCCTTTCTGGTTCTCGTTGCGTGCTCGCGGCAGGCGTCGCCAAACGCGGCGAACAGCGCCGTGCTGGCGGGGTCGTCGGCATAGCGCCATTCGGGATGCCATTGAACCCCGAATGCGAAGCTCTTCGCGGCGAGCACCCGAACCGCCTCGATGGTGCCGTCGGGCGCGGTCGCCTCGACGGCGAGCCCCGGCGCCAGAACGTCAATCGCCTGACCGTGCAGGGAGTTCACCTGGATCGTCATCCGACCCAGCATCGCCGCCAGTTTTCCGGTCAGCCTCACCGCATGCTTCGGGCTGTATTTCCGGTCGAGATCGCCGGGGCCGCCGCGATGGTCGAGCCTGCCGGGCTCGTCGTGCACGGTCTGGTGCAGGGTGCCGCCGAGGGCGACGTTCAGTTCCTGGATGCCGCGGCAGATCGCCAGCATGGGGATGCCGCGATCGAGGCAGGCGCGGATCAGCGGCAGCGTGGTGGCGTCGCGCTCGGGATCATGCATTCCCGGAGTTCGGCTGTCCCCGCCGGCGTAGTGGTCGGGATGCACGTTGCTTGGGCTTCCCGGCACCAGCAGCCCGTCCAGCCGGTCGAGGATATCGATCTGCGCGGCACCCATCGGCGGGATCATCACCGGCAGCGCCTGCACGCCGCCGAACACCGCTTGGGCGTAGCGCGCCGGAGTGTCGTGGCGAAGCTGTCCATCGACCATCTTGGCGCAGGCGGGAATTCCGACGATCATCATCGTGACGCTTTCGCCATTACGGGTTGCGGGCGGAACATGTCGGAGAACGCGGCACCCAGCGCGCCAACAACCATCAGCGTCGCCATGCCGCGCGGGCTGCCATCGGTCAACAGCCCGACAACCATCACCGACGACGAACCGAGCACGAACTGCCAGGTGCCGATCAGGGCGGCGGCGCTGCCGGCATGGGCGCCGTGACGCGACAGCGCGCCAACCTGGACGTTCTGCATGACGAAGCCGAGGCAGAACATGCTGGCGACGATCAGCGCTATGGTCAGCGGCAGGATCTTCACGCCACCATAGGAGATCAGCGCCAGCGAGATCGTGGTGGCGCACAGCATCCGCACCGCGAACCGCATGATGCGCGACGAGCCGAACCGCGGCAGGATGCGCGGGTTGATCTGCGAGGAGCAGATGAAGCCAGCCGCGCATAATCCAAATAGTCCACCGAATGCTGCCGTGGAAAGTCGAAATGTGCCGATCATCGCCTGCGGCGAGCCACCGATATAGGCAAACATGGCGAAGCTGGTGAACCCCGCCATGGCGGCATGGGTCGCGAAGCTGCGCTCCGTCGCGATCGAGAGATAGCGCGTGATCAGCTTGGCCGGGTTCAGCGACATCCGGCGCTCGACGCTGAGCGTTTCCGGCACCTTCCACCACACCAGCACGCAGCAGATGCCGCCATACGCGGCGCAGAACAGGAAGATCGCGTGCCACGACAGCGCCAGCAGGATGAGGCCGCCCAAGGTTGGCGCCAGGATCGGCGCCACGCCGGTGACCAGCATCAGCCGCGACATCATCCGTGCCGCTGCGAGGCCATCGGTCAGGTCGCGGACGATGGCGCGCGAGATCACCATGCCGGCCGATCCGCCGATCGCCGACAGGGCGCGAAACACCGAAAGCCAGAACAGGTCAGGCGCCAAGGCACAGCCGACCGAAGCCAGCGAGTAGATCGCGGTGCCGACCATCAGCGGCAGGCGGCGTCCGAACCGGTCAGAAAGCGTTCCCTGGCTAAGTTGCCCGACGGCCAGGCCGCCGAACCACGCGGCGAGAGTGATCTGCGCCGTGCCTGCCGCGGCGCCGTAGGTCGTCTCGATCGCCGGGAAGGCCGGGAGATACATGTCGATGGAAAGTGGCGCGACGGCCGTAAGAAAGCCGAGCAGCAGCGGCAGCCAGGAAGGAACGATCATAGGCCGACTAGGCGCTATGGCTACTAGTTGGCAAGGCTAGGATCTCTGCTCCTTAAGTGAGGCGTCCCAAGGCACTACCCCAATCGGCGCTACCCCAACGCTTGAAGGTGGCAGGGTTGGGGCAGCGCTCCATCCTTCTTAGCAATCCGTCCCGCCGCCCCCGCCCGAACCCCAATCATTGCCGCCAGAATCACCCCAGCTGGAATTGTCCGGAGCGGCATCGGGCACGCTGGATTGGCCACCCCAGTCGCCGCCGGAGGTGGAGGCGCCGGAGGTATCCCAGCTGCCTTGGTCGATCGCGCCCTGATCCGACGACGCTGGTGTGTCCCATGGGCTGGCGGCCGCACCACCGGCCGCACCACCCAGCATGCCGCCGCCCATTCCGCCACCCAGGCCAGAATGGCCGCCGGAGAACAGCCCCATCAGCGCATTGCCGGCGACCATGCCGCCGGCGACACCCGCCGCGGTGGTCAATGCCGAGCCAAGGAAGCCGGAACCCTGGCGCTGGAACATGCCAGGCTGCTGATATTGCGGCGGGGGTGCGCCGTATTGCGGCTGGTTCTGATATTGTGGCGGCGGACCCTGGGGGGCCCCCTGGTTCCAGACTGGCGGTGCCTGCGGCGCTTGGCCCTGGGCCGGACGGCCGCCGCCGAACAGGCTGCTGAAGAAGCCGCCGGTCTGCGGCGCCGCCTGCTGCGCCTGGGTCATCGCCTGCTTGGCCTGATTGACCTGCCATTCGAGCTGCTGGATGCGGCTTTGGGCGGCGGCCAGCGCATGCTCCTGCACGAAGGCGGTCTGGGTCAGGCGGTATTTGGCTTCCGGATACTGGGTGAAAAGCTGGCCGATCAGCTGGTCCGCCTCACGATCCATCGGCGGTAAAGGCGCCACCGTGGCCGGTACCGAGCCGGGCTGCGTTGGCGCTGGGGCACCGCCGCTGACCCTGGTTATGAAATCCTGGATGATGTTGCGTTCTTCATTGGTCATCGGGACACCGTTTGTTGGTTGACCGTCCTGGGCACGCTTCGTTGGTATACCACGGACCATGGCATCCGCACCAATCCACGCCGGCGCCCGGTCCTTCCACTACGTTTTCCGGCCCGATCTTGTTCCGTAATCGAGCTGGCCGCATAAGGCACCGTCGTTCGAAGTCGCCCGGAGCCCCGATGCCGCCATCTGCCGCCAAGCGCCCGCCGAGCTTCCAGGACATCATCCTGCGGCTGCACAACTTCTGGGCGGCCCAGGGCTGCGTCATCCATCAGCCCTATGACATGGAGATGGGCGCCGGCACCTTCCACCCCGCCACGACCTTGCGCGCCTTGGGGCCGAAGCCGTGGCGCGCGGCCTATGTGCAGCCATCCCGCCGGCCATCCGACGGGCGCTACGGCGAGAACCCGAACCGGCTGCAGCACTATTACCAGTACCAGGTCATCATCAAGCCGAGCCCGGCCGACGCGCAGGACCTGCTGCTGGCGAGCTACGCGGCGATCGACCTCGACCCGCTGCTGCACGATTTTCGCTTCGTCGAGGATGACTGGGAAAGCCCGACGCTCGGCGCCTGGGGGCTGGGCTGGGAGGTCTGGTGCGACGGCATGGAGGTCGGCCAGTTCACCTATTTCCAGCAGGTCGGCGGGATCGCGGTGGCGCTGCCGAGCTTTGAGATGACCTATGGGCTAGAGCGGCTGGCGATGTACGTCCAGAACGTCGAGAACGTTTTTGACCTCGATTTCAACGGCGCCGGCGTGACGTATGGCGACGTTTTCCTCCGCGCCGAGCGGGAATACAGCGCTCACAATTTCGAGTTTGCCGATGCCGCCATGCTGACCCGGCACTTTTCCGATACCGAGGGCGAATGCGCCTCGCTGCTGGGCCAAAAGCTGGCGCTGCCAGCCTATGACCAATGCATCAAGGCGAGCCATCTGTTCAACCTGCTCGATGCCCGCGGGGTGATCAGTGTGACCGAACGGGCGAGCTATATCGGACGCGTGCGAACCTTGGCGAAAGGCTGTTGCGAGGCTTGGCTGGATGGTGAAATCGCGTGACTTCCGGGTGCCTTCGGAGTATTTCTACCATCTCAATAATATTTTCTACCAGGAGGGCAAAATGGGCACACAGTTGAATATCAAAAGCGAGGATGCCTACCGCCTGGCGTCCGAACTCGCGGAGCTGACCGGTGAGAACCTTACGGCTGCGGTAACCGCTGCCTTGCGGGAACGGCTCGAGCGCGAGCGCAAGGCGCGAGATGTCGAGGCGAAGGTGGAACGGATGATGGCAATGGCTCGGGAAATTCGCGCCCACATGCGTGAGCCGGTGAGTTCCGACCATAGCTGGCTTTACGACGAGAACGGCCTGCCAAAATGATCGGCTCGCATGATCATTGATGCGTCAGCGTTGCTGGCCCTGGTGCTCAATGAGTCGGATGGCGTTCTATTCGCCCGCGCGATTGCCGGAGCTGTCCGCCCGCGCATGTCGGCGGTGAACTGGTTCGAGGCAACGATGCAGGTCGACCGTCGCGGCGACGCGGTGGCGATCAGCCGGTTCGACGATTTCGTGGCACAGTTCGGCATCGAGATCGTTCCTTTCACGCCCGAACAGGCATTGCGGGCGCGCCAGGTGTTCTGGCTGTATGGCAAGGGGCAACACCCCGCCCGGCTGAATTTTGGCGACTGCATGGCCTATGCGACCGCCAAGGCCGACGGCTCGCCGCTGCTGTTCAAGGGCAACGATTTCGCCCAGACGGACATCGAACCGGCCCTCAAGGGCTAAGCTTTAGGCCGATCATGCCGGAATTCTTTCTTGAGCTGTTCTCCGAGGAAATCCCCGCGCGCATGCAGGCGCGCGCGGCGAGCGATTTATTCCACCGTGTGACCGAGGCGTTGGCACCACTGGCGCCGACTGGCGGGCGGAGTTTCTTCGGCCCGCGGCGCATTGCCATGGTGCTTGAGATCGCCGGCGCGGTGGCCGCCGCCGCCAGCAGCGAGCGTGGCCCTCGCCTAACGGCGCCGGAACAGGCGTTGTCCGGCTTTTTGCGTAAGCACAACGCGGCCAGGGACCAGCTGCGCCAGGAGGGCAATTTCTGGATTTTGGAAAAGATTATTCAGGCGGAACCAGCGGCGGAACGCATAGCGCTGTGGATGCCCATTCTGCTGCGTCAATTTCCGTGGCCGAAATCGATGCGCTGGGGCGGCACCAGCACGTTCACCTGGGTCCGCCCGCTGCGCCGCGTTGTTTGCCTCGTCGACGGCCAGGTCGTGCCGTTTGATCTACGGGATGGCGACGATGACGGGCATGGCCTGGTTGCCTCGAACCTGACCGAGGGCCATCGCTTCCATGCCCCCGGCAGCATGCCGGTAGCCTCCTGCGCCGATTGGCAGGCGAAGCTGCGCGATCGCCGTGTGCTGGCGGATGCCGACGAACGCAAACGCGTCATTGCCGATGCTCTGGCGCAGCTTGCCGCGTCGCACGACATGACGGTTGTGGACGATCCCGGGCTGCTGGACGAGGTCGCCGGGCTGGTCGAATGGCCGGTGGTGCTTTTGGGACGGATCGAAGAAGCGTTCATGGACCTGCCGCCCGAGGTCATGCAGGTGTCGATGCGGGTGAACCAGCGCTACTTCGCGCTCCGTAGCAAGAACGGTTCGACGGCACCCCTTTTCGCCTTCGTCGCCAACATTGAAGCGACCGATGGCGGAGCGGCGATCATCGCCGGCAACGAGCGGGTGCTGCGGGCGCGGTTCTCCGATGCCCGGTATTTCTGGGACCTCGACCGCAAGGTGACGCTGCAAAGCCTGGTGCCCAGGCTGGATGCCGTGACGTTCCACGCCAAGCTGGGCAGCCAGGGTGAACGCGTGGCACGGCTGATGAACCTCGCGGAACGCCTCGCACCGGTTATTGGCGCGGATGCGGCGCTGGCACGACGGGCGGCGGAGCTGTGCAAAGCCGATCTGCTGACCGGCATGGTCGGCGAGTTTCCGGAGTTGCAAGGCGTGATGGGCGGCTACTACGCCCAACATGACAATGAGGACACTTCAGTGGCAGATGCCATCCGCGATCATTATGGACCTAAGGGGCCAAGTGAGGCGGCACCATCAGCACCGGTGACGATTGCAGTAGCCCTGGCAGACAAGTTGGATCAGTTGGTGGGATTTTTTGCCATTGGCGAGAAACCCACCGGCTCCGGCGATCCTTATGCCTTGCGTCGAGCGGCACTTGGCATTTTTCGAATTATTCGAGAAAATGAATTGCCAGTCAGCCTGCAAAATTTGATTAAGGTAGCTGCCGAATCTAGTCATTGGTCCTCGGACAAGAACTTTGAACAAGATGTTTTGGACTTCTTGTTTGAACGCATTTTCATTCAGTTGCGGGCAGAAGGCATACGGCCTGATGTTCTGAGCACTGTTGCGGCGTCTAAGGTGGACGATGTCATTCCGCGTCTGCTTGCGCGTGTTCGGGCGGTCGCTTCGTTCCTTCAACCTGAAGACGCTACCGGCAAAGTCGAAAGGGGAGACCTTACAATCCTTCTTACCGGTATTGCTGCACACGGCGCCATCGGCTCCGTTACAGCCTCGACTTCTTTGTCTGCAGGTTCGGTTCTGCTCAGCGCTTATCGCCGCGCCGCCAACATCCTGCGGATCGAGGAAAAGAAGGACGGCCCGCACGATGCCGCCCCGAACCCAACGCTTTTCGCCGAACCCGAGGAGGTCGCCTTGGCACTGGCGCTCGATCAGGCCGCTGCCACCATCGACGCGCGGCTTGCTGCCGAGGACTACGCCGGCGCCATGTCGGCCATGGCGCAACTTCGGACCCCGTTGGATGCTTTCTTCGAACAGGTTACGGTGAACGCACCCGAGCCCGAATTACGCCGCAATCGTTTGCGTCTTCTCTCACGCGTCCGCGTTACGATGGACCGTGTCGCTGATTTCTCGAAGATCGAGGGCTGAATCCACCATGTCCCAGCAAACCCTTTCGAAACCCGCCACCCAATGGGTCTACAGCTTCGGCACCGGCCACAGCGAGGGCAGCGCCGAACTTCGAAACCTGCTCGGCGGCAAGGGCGCCAACCTGGCGGAAATGGCCAATATCGGGCTCCCTGTGCCGCCCGGCTTCACCATTACGACCGAGGTCTGCACCGCGTTCTACGACAACGAGGAAAAATACCCCGAGGAACTCGCGGGCCAGGTCCGCGCCGCCTTGCGGCTGGTGGAGGAGGCGGTCGGGCTCGGCTTCGGCGATCCGAAGCGGCCGCTGCTGGTCTCGGTGCGCTCCGGCGCGCGGGTTTCCATGCCCGGCATGATGGACACGGTGCTCAACCTCGGCCTCAACGACGAGACCGTGGCCGGCCTCGCCGCCGCCTCCAACGATCCGCGCTTCGCGTGGGACAGTTATCGCAGATTCATCCAGATGTTCGGCTCCGTCGTGCTCGACGTCGATCACCACCGCTTCGAGGAGATCATCGAGCAGGCGAAATTCGAGACCGGGGCGATTGAGGACACCACGCTCACCGCCGAGGACTGGCAGCGGGTAGTGGACGGCTACAAGCAGATGGTCGAGGAGGAAACCGGCAAGCCCTTCCCGCAGGACCCCGAGGCCCAGCTTTGGGCGGCGATCGGTGCCGTGTTCGGCAGCTGGATGAACCCGCGCGCCAACACCTACCGCCGGCTGCACGACATCCCGGCCGACTGGGGTACCGCGGTCAACGT
>JANXRT010000130.1 GCA_025356735.1 Acetobacteraceae bacterium
CGTGTTCTTCGCGGCGCTGATCGGTATCGGCATGCTGCTGACCTCCGGCTCCGCCCGCTCCCGCCTGCGCCGGATGGTGGTCGAGCATTTCTTTGCCCGCCGCTACGACTACCGGCAGCAGTGGCTGGACTGCATCGACACCCTGTCGGCCACGAAATCGCAGGGGCGGGCGGCGCTGCATACCCGGGTGATCCGTGCGATGGCGGACGTGGTGGACAGCCCGAACGGCGCGCTGTTCCTGCGCGACGGCGGCGTCGGCGCGTTCCAGTGGTCGGGTTCCTGGAACATGCCGGCCTCGGCCCCAATGCCGCCGGCGCATCCCGTGGTGGCCGCGATGTCCGGCGGCAACTGGATCGCCGTGCTGGACGGCGCTGACAGCTTTGGGACCAACGCAGGAGCGCGGACGCCGCCGCTCGATCAGCTCGGGCGCCTATGGCTGTCAATTCCGCTGGTGACCGGCGACCAGCAGATCGGCCTCGTGCTGGTGGGGCCGCCGCGGGCGCCGTTTCAGTTGGATCAGGAAGTGTTCGACCTGCTGCGCATCGTCGGGCGCGAGGTCGCGAGCTTCGTCGCCGAACAGCGGGCGACCCACGTCCTGCTGCAGACGCGGCAGCTGCACGACTACGGCAAACGCTTCGCATTCGTCGCGCACGACATCAAGAACGTCTCGAGCCAGCTTTCGCTGCTGCTGTCCAACGCCGAGCGGCATATCGCCAACCCTGCGTTCCAGCAGGACATGCTGGAGACGGTCGGCGCCTCGGTGCAGAAGATCACCGCGCTGCTGCGCCGGCTCGATACGCCGGACGTTGACCGCGCGCCCGCTGCACTGACGCCGGTGCCCCGTCTGGAAGCGCTGCTCGCCTCATACCGCCGGGTGCGCCGGACCGCGCTGTCGCTGGAGCACGACGGCTCGACGGCGATGGTGGCCATCAGCCCCGACGCCTTCGATACGGCGGTCGCCCATCTGCTGAACAACGCCATCGAGGCGTCGGACGGGCTGCCGGTGCTGATCCGCGTGCGCCATGAGGCGCAGCAGGTCGTCATCGACATCATCGACAAAGGCGGCGGCATGACCTTCGAGTTCATCCGCGACCGATTGTTCCAGCCTTTCGGCACCTCGAAGCGCCAGGGCTCCGGCATCGGGGCATTCCAGGCGCGCGAACTACTGCGTGAGGGCGGCGGCGACGTGCAGGTCATCAGCACGCCGGGCGCCGGCACGACGATGCGGCTGGTGCTGCCGCGCGCCGACACGCCGGATCACCCGGCGGCGACGGGACGCACGACGAAGAACGGGGCGCCGATGGACGCAGATGGCTTGCTGCTAACCGAGACAGGGGATGCCGGGCCATGAACGCGCCGTTGCCGAAGCCGTCGCCAAAGCTGCTGCCCAAGCTGCTGATCATCGAGGACGACATCGGCCTGTGCAGCCAATACCGCTGGGCTTTCCCGTCCTGCCAGGTCCTATTCGCCCATACCAGGCTCCAGGCGCTGGCGGTGGCGCAAAAGGAGCGTCCGGCGGTCGCCATCATGGACCTGGGCCTGCCGCCGGACCCGGACGGCGTGAGCGAGGGTTTCGCAACGCTGGACGGCCTCGCCCGCCAGGCGCCCAATACCAAGGTCATCGTCGCCACCAGCCACGGCGACCGGGCGCACGCGCTGCGGGCCATCGCCGCCGGGGCGTATGATTTTTGCGAGAAGCCGATCGACATCGGCATGCTGGGCACGATCGTGGCGCGCAGCCTGCGCCTGCGCACGCTGGAGGACGAGAACCGGCGTCTGTCGGAGATGCCGTCGCCCTCGCCGATCAAGCACATCGTGACGGGCGACGCCGGCATGCTGAAGGTCTGCCGGGATATCGAGAAGCTGGCGGCGGCCAACGTGTCGGCCCTGCTGCTCGGGGAGAGTGGGACGGGCAAGGAGGCGCTGGCGCGCGCGCTGCACGACCTCGGGCCACGGGCGAAGCAGCCGTTCGCCGCGCTGAACTGCGGTGCCATCCCCGAAAACCTGCTCGAAAGCGAGCTGTTCGGCCACGAAAAGGGCGCCTTTACCGGGGCCGTCAAGCAGACCATCGGGGTGATTGAGAACGCCAACAAGGGCACGCTGTTCCTTGACGAGATCGGCGACCTGCCGCATTCGTTGCAAGTCAAGCTGCTACGGTTCCTGCAGGATCAGGTCGTCGAGCGGGTCGGCGGCCGGCAGCGCATCCAGGTCGATGTCCGTATCGTCTCCGCGACCAACCTCAACCTCGAGGACAGCGTGCGGGACGGCGCCTTCCGCAGCGATCTTTTCTACCGCATGAACGCGGTGACGATCCGCATTCCGCCGCTGAGGCAGCGCGACGGCGACCCGGTGCTGCTGGCGAACTACTTCCTCGGCCGGTTCAACAAGGAGTTCAGCCGCAACATCCGCGGCTTCACCCAGCCCGCCCTGCTGGCGATCGCAGCACATGGCTGGCCCGGCAACGTGCGCGAGCTTGAAAACCGCATGAAGCGCGCGGTGGTGATGTCGGAAAACCGGCTGATCGACGCGTCCGACCTGGAACTGGCAGCGGTCGCCGACACGATGGTCGATATCGACCTCCGCGGCGCGCGGCTGCGGGCCGAGCGCGAGGTGATCCAGATGGCGCTCGCCAGAAGCAACGGCGTGCTGGCTGTCGCGGCCAAGATGCTCGGCATCAGCCGGCCGACCCTGTACGGGTTGATGGAGTCGCACGCGATCGAGCCCGATCCGTCGAGAAGCTGCGAGACCGCTCCGCCGGAAGGCGGCGGAACCCACCGTGAGATCGAGGCGGCCGGCGCCGACCCGGCACGGGACATCATTTAGGAACCGACACAATGCGAATTCGAGCCATTGCCACCCAACCGCATTTCGCGCCTGATGGCTTTAGGCAATCCGTCCACATGCACTCAGGCCTGGGCATGCTGGTGGCCGGCTGGGTGCTCCTGTCGCCCGGCACCGCGCGTGCCGACTACATGTCGGATGCGCGCCAGTCCATCGCGAAGGGCGATACCAAGACCGCGGTCCTGCAGTTGCGCAACGCCGTCAAGGCCGACCCGCAGAACGCCGAGGCGCGCTTCCTGCTCGCCCGGGTGCATCTCGAACTCGGCGATGTCGCCGCCGCCCAGAAGGACGCGCAGGATGCGCGTGACCGGGGCTACGATCCGCGGCAGGCCGTTCCGTTGCTGACCCAGACTTACCTGATGCAGGGCAGGTTCCGTGACCTGCTGAAGGATTTCCAGACCGACGGCCGCGATCCGATGGTCGACGGATCGATCCTGGTCGCCCGCGGCTACGCGAACTCCGGTCTGCGCAACCTCGACGAGGCGCAACGAAACTTCGCCGATGCCGAGAAGCTGGCGCCGGACGCGGTCCAGCCCGCACTTGCCGGCGCGCGCCTGGCACTGGCGCGAGGCGATCTGGTGACCGCCCAGGCCAAGATCGACCATGCGCTCGAACTCGACCGCAAGTCGATCGACGCGCAGCTGCTCAACGTCCAGGTGCTGCGGGTCAAGGGCCAGTCCGACGTGGCCCTGGCGGCGCTCGACAAGCTGCTCGTGGACAACCCCGGCAGCAGCCAGGCCCGGCTGGAGCGCGCACAGCTGTATCTCGCGCTCAATCGCGACGACAACGCCCGGGCGGACAACGAAGCCATACTGGCGGTCAAGCCGAACGATGCGCAGGCGCTCTACTTCAAGGCGCTGCTGTTGGCGCGGGCCAAGGACTACAAGGCTGCGGATAGCCTGCTCGAACGGCTCAACCCGATGATCAGCCGTCTGCCGCGCGGCTATTTCCTGCAGGCCGTGGTCAAGCAGAACCTCGGCAACCTGGAGCAGGCCGAGGAAGCGGCCAGCCGCTATCTGGCCCGCGCACCCGAGGACATCGAAGGCTACAAGCTGTTCGCGCGCATCGAACTGCAAAAGCGCAAGCCCGCCCCCGTAGTCGAAAGCCTCAGGAAGCTTACCGATGGCGGTCACGCCGATGCCGAGACCTACGACCTGCTGGGGCGTGCGCTGAGCCTGCTCGGCGATCAGCCTCAGGCCGCCGAGGCGTTCCAGAAGGCCCAGGCGCTGGCACCCGACAATGTCGGGGTCAACACGCGGCTAGCGGGAGCCCGGCTGGGCAGCGGCAACAGCGATGCCGCTGTGCTCGACCTGGAACGTTCGCTCCAGCTGGCGCCGAACGACACGTCCGTGGGCGAGGCTTTGTTTTTTGCCGCGCTTTCGACCGGCGACCTGGATCGCGCGGCAACCGAACTCGATCGCATCCGCGCGGCGCAGGGTGAAACGCCGTCCGCCGGCAACCTTCAGGGCGTGCTGGCGATGGCGCGCCTGCAGCTTGACGTCGCGCGGGCGAAGTTCGAGGACGTCATCCGCCAGGACCCGGGCTTTAACCTGGCGAAGCTCAATCTCGCCCGCCTGTCGGCGATGCAGGGGCACCCGGACGAGACCGAAAGCATCCTTGCAGGCATGCTGGCGAAGCAATCCAACTCGGAGCCGGCGCTGTCGATGTATGTTGCGGCAACCCTCGGCGCCGGCAAGCCGGCGCTGGCCGTCGCCGCGATCGAGCGCGCGCGTCAGTCGGCGCCGAACGATGCGCGGCTGACTTCGGTGCTCGCCGACCTCTATGTTCGGAGCGGCGACCCGGCCAAGGCGCTGACCCTGGTTGGCGCCGACAAGGATGGCAAGACGACGACGCCCGAACTCCTCGCCGCCCGGGCGCGGGCGCAGTTGGCGATGAAGCAGGCCAAGGATGCCCGCGACACCTACGCCCAGCTGCTCGAACAGGAGCCGGGCAACGTCGCCGTGCGGCGCATCCTGGCCAGCCTGCTGGTCACCGGCGGCGACGTCGAGAGCGCCCGCAACGTGCTCAAGAAGGGCCTAGCTTCCACCCCGCGCGACTTGCAGCTGATCAACGACACGGTGGCGCTGGAACTGCGTGCCTCGGGGCTGGACGCCGCCCTGGCCACGGTCGAGCGGCTGCAGCGCCAGGACATGGACTTCGCCCCGGTGCGCGCGCTCAAGGGCGATCTGTATGTCGGCGCGAAACAGTACGACCGGGCGATAGCGGCCTACCAGGAAGCCGCCAAGGACGGGGCGCCGGACTCCGCGTTGACGCAGCGCCAGGCGTCGGCGATCGCGCTGTCCGGCAAGCCGGAGGACGCTAAGGCTCTGCTTGGCACCTGGTTGCAGAGCCATCCGGATGACCAGATGGTGCTGCAGTTCTTGTCGGCGATCAACATCAACGACCACAAGTACCAGGATGCGGAGGCGCAACTTACACGCATCCTCGTGAAGCAGCCGCACGATCCCGCGGCGTTGAACAACCTCGCTTGGATCTATCAGCAGATCGGCGACAAGCGGGCCCGCGCTACCGCCCAGCGCGCCTATGTCCTGCTGTCCAACGCGCAGACGGCGGATACCCTCGGCTGGATCCTGGTGGGCGAGGGCGACAAGACCGGCCTCGTGGTGCTGCGCCAGGCCAACGCCGAGGGCGGCGCCGCCGACCCGCGCATCAAATATCACTACGCGGTGGCGCTGAAGCAAAGCGGCGACAAGGACGAGGCGGTCAAGCTGCTGACGCAGGTAGTCGCCAGCGACGGCACCTTCGACGAGAAGACGGCCGCCAAGACCCTGCTTGAGGAGATGACCAAGCCGACGTGAAGCCAGAAGCATCGAGCTCCGCCCCATCTTCAAGCATTGGGGTGCTGCCCTGGGCGTATCCACTAAGCCCGAAGCAATACCGCGTTGCCGGGTGCGAACGAGAGCGTGACGGCGCCGCCTTCCTCCAGCATCTCGGTTGGCGGCCGGCGGACGATCAACTGGCCCGCCGGCCAATCCACGACGTACTGGATGAAGTCGCCATGGAACATGCGGCGATGGATGCTGCCGGCGATGGCGTTCGGCAAATTCCGGCCGGCGTCGGCATGCAGCGTGATGTAGGCGGATCGCAGCGCCAGCATTGTCGCCGTGGAGTTTTCAGCGTTGCCGCCGGCAACCCGCAGCACGATGCCGCCGACATCGGTGCGGAAGCGGACCAAATCATCGCCATCGGGCTCGATCACCCGACCCGGGATCAGGTTGGCGGCCCCGACGAAATCCGCCACGAACCGGCTTTCCGGGCGATTGTACATCGCCTCGGGCGTGCCGATCTGCTCGATATGCCCGGCGTTCATCACGATCACCCGATCGGAAATCGCCAGCGCCTCCTCCTGGTCGTGCGTGACATACAGGGCGGTGATGTCG
>JANXRT010000154.1 GCA_025356735.1 Acetobacteraceae bacterium
CCCGACCCGTTCGGCACCCATGACAGTTTTGGCGCCCACAACAATGCGAGGCTGCGGACGTTCCTCGACGGCTTCGGCTTCGAATACGAGTTCGCCTCATCCACCGATTACTACGCCTCCGGCCGGTTCGATGCCGCCCTCGTCCGCGTGCTGGAGTGTTTCGACGAGGTCATGGCGGTGATCCTGCCGACACTCGGCCCCGATCGCCGTGCCACCTATTCGCCGATCCTGCCCATCCATCCGCACACCGGCATCGTCATGCAGGTGCCCATCGAAACTCGCAACATCGCCGCCGCCACCGTCATCTGGCGAGATCCGGTAACGGCGGAAACGTTCGAGACCTCGGTCAAGGGCGGAAGCTGCAAGCTACAATGGAAGGCCGACTGGGCGATGCGCTGGTTCGCGCTCGGCGTCGATTACGAGATGTCGGGCAAGGACCTGATCGACAGCGTGCGGCTGTCGAGCCGGATCTGCCGGCTGCTCGGCGCTGCCCCGCCGGAGACCTTCAGCTACGAGCTTTTTCTCGACGAGAACTCGCAGAAGATCAGCAAGTCGAAGGGCAATGGTTTATCCGTCGAGGAATGGCTGCGCTACGCCCCGCCCGAGGCGCTCGGCCAATTCATGTACAACCAGCCCCAGCGCGCCAAGCGCCTGCATTTCGACGTCATTCCCCGTGCCGTGGACGAGTACATCGCCAACGCCGCGAAGTCACGCGGGCAATCAACGGCGGAGGCGCCCGCCAACCCGACCTGGCACATCCATCCCGAGGGCGTGCCCGAAACCGCCGCCAGCCCGCTCAGCTTCGCCATGCTGCTCAACCTCGCCAGCGTGGTCAACGCCGATACGCCGGAAATGCTGTGGAGCTTCATCCGGCGCTACACGCACGGCGCCACGCCCGAAAGCCAGCCGCTGCTAGCACGACTGGCCCGCCACGCCACCGCCTACTACCAGGATTTCGTGCGGCCGAAAAAACGCTTCCGCCAGCCCGACGACCAGGAGCGCGCGGCGTTGATCGACCTGCGCGATACCCTGGCCACGCTCGATCCGGCGTCGGACGCGGAAGCGATCCAGAACGCGGTGTTCGCCGTAGGCAACAGACAGAACTTCACGGAACTTCGAAATTGGTTCGGCTGCCTGTACCAGGTCCTGCTCGGCCAGACGGAAGGCCCACGCTTCGGCGTCTTCATCGCGCTGTACGGCATTCCGGAGACCGTCGCGCTGATCGATGCCGCCCTGACCCGCGCGCCAGAACCCGCTTGAACATCCGGGTGTGCCATCCTGGCTAGCCGGTTGAAACGTTATGTCCGGCACCTGCCGGCGCTGCTCGGCGTGGCGCTGCTGGTCGGCGCGATCTTCGTCGTGCAGCGGGAATTCCGTAACCTCAAGCTCGCCGAGGTCGAGGTCGCGCTCGCCGCCATCCCGCGCCGGGCGCTGGCGATCTCGTTCCTGTGGACGCTGCTGTCCTACTTCATCCTGACCTTCTACGACCGGCTCGGCACCATCTATGCCGCCCACAAGGTGTCCTACGGCCGCGTCGCCTTCGCCTCGTTCTGCGCCTACGCCCTGTCGCACAACCTTGGTTTCGCCGCGGTCTCCGGTGCCGCCGTGCGCTACCGGCTGTACGCGCATTGGGGCCTGACGCCGCTGCAGATCGCCAAGACGGTGGCGTTCTGCTCGCTTACCTTCGCGCTCGGCGGCATGGTGCTGGGCGGCGCCGTGCTGTTCATCGAGCCGACCACTGTGCCGTTCTTCGGCGAGCGCACCCCCGCCATCATCATGTACGCGATCGGCGCCGCCTTGTGGGCCGCCGTCGCCGCCTACGTCACCCTCTCCAGGGTGGTCGGCACCGTGACCCTGTTTGGCAACCGGATCGAGTTGCCGGGCTGGCGCATGGCGATCGTCCAGGTGCTGTTGGCCTCGGTCGATGTCGCGGTCACCGCCTCGATCTTCTACTCGCTGCTGCCGGCGGTGCCGGGCCTGACCTGGCTGCGCTTCCTCGGCGCCTATCTCGCCTCCTATACCGCGGGCCTGGCCGCCAACCTGCCTGGCGGCATTGGCGTGTTCGACACCGCCATGCTGCTTGGGCTGTCGCCCTGGCTCGACGCGCCGCGCATCGTCGGCGCCATCCTGGTTTTCCGGCTTTATTACTACATCATCCCGCTGTTCCTCGCCGGCACGCTGTTCGCCGGCAACGAGATCCTGCTGCGCGGCGGCTCGCTGTTCCGCCGCGCCACCATCCTGACGCGCGCCGGCGACCTGCCCGGCGTGCAGGCGATCGGCCGATGGAGCGAACCCGACTTCCCGGTCGCCGCCGCCACCGGCGTGGTGGCGCTGTGCGGTGTCATGCTGCTGACGCTCGGCGTGCTGTCGCCGGTGCCCGACTTCTCCTGGATCGATCCGGACTTCTCCGACGTCGCGGCCGAGGCCGGCCAGTTCGTGCCCTCCCTGATCGGTGCCGGCCTGCTGGTGCTGGCGATCGGCCTGTCGCAGCGCGTCAACCTGGCCTGGGGCTCGACCCTCGTGCTGCTGATGATCGGCGCCGTGTTCATCGCGGCACAGGCGATGACGCCGCAGATCTGGATGGCCGGCGTGCTGGTGCTGGCGATGCTCGTGCTGGCGCCGTTCAAGCCGAGCTTCTATCGCCACGCCCGGCTGTTCAGCGGCAAGATGCGCCCCGCGACGGCGGTATCCCTGCTCGCCCTCGTGGTCTGCGTGCTGGCGCTGGCGGTGTCCGAACGCCGGCTCCGGCTCAACCCCGATGCCGACTACGCGGACGATTCCTGGTGGCAGATCGTGATCTCGCCGGACGTGCCGAACTCGCTGCGCGTCACCGTCGCCCTCACCGTGGCCGTGGCGCTGATCGCCATCTGGCGGCTACTGACCCCCGCGCGCGTCACCTGGCTGCCGTGGGGCACCGAAGCCCGCGCCCGGCTGGCTCGGCTCGGCGCCCTGCCCGCCGGCGGCGCCGATGGGCTCGTCTGGGGCGAGGCCGAACTCGCCGCCATCCCGTTCCGCCGGCTCGGCCGCGTCATGCTCGGCCTTGGCGACCCGGTCGGCATCGAGTCCGATCGCGTGTCGGCGATCTGGCGGCTGCACGACCTGGCGCTGGAGGAAGGACTGGACCCCGCGGTTTGGAGCGCCGGATCGCGCCTGCTGAAGGTCTATGGCGACCTTGGCATGACCGCCCTGCCGCTCGGCCCCGACGGCCAGCCGTTCCCTGAAGCCAAGGACGGGGGCGAAACGCCGCGCTCGGATCGTTACCTGGTCTGTATCGCGGAGCGGGATCTGACGGCGCTGCTGCCTTTGCTGCCGGATCTGGAGCGTCGCGGCTAGCAGAAGGCCATGGGCTCTGCCCCTGGACCCCGCTAAGGGCTCGCCCTTAGA
>JANXRT010000404.1 GCA_025356735.1 Acetobacteraceae bacterium
ATCGCGGAACTGATCGACGCCACTGCTGGTGACACCCTGGAACTGCACTTCCAGCACCCGGCTCTCGGTCCATTCGCCGGCCTCGTTGTAGGTGATTGGGCCGGCGATGGTTTGGTGCGTGCCGTCGCGCAGCCAAGCTGCAATCTTGTCATCATCCAGGCTTTTGGTTGCCTCGACCGCCTGGCCGAGCAGCTGCAGCACAGAAAACGCGAATGGCGGCAGGTAGTAGCCGAGCAGGTCAACGCCCGCTTCCGCCGATTTCGCCTGGTAGCGTTTAAGGAAATCCATGGCCTCCGGCGTCGCGAACCCCGGCGTCGGCAGCCAGAAGTCGTAGTTGACGATGCCGTTCAGCAGCGGGCCGAGTTGGGTTTTGATCGCGGTTGCCTGCAGTCCGACCATTCCGCCGCCGAACAGCTTTGCCCGCAACCCGATCTCGTTCGCCGCGCGCAGGATGCCGACGCTGTCGGGCGGGTAGGAGGCGACGAACACCAGATCCGGGTTGGTCGCCTGGATGGCGCGAACGATCGGCGAGTAGTCGGCGGTCGCGGGCGGATACGATTTGTCATAGACGATCTTCAGCCCCTTCTCGGCTGCGATCGCCCGCGCGCCGTCCAGCGCGTTGTGCGGGAACTCGGCGTCGGCCCCGACCAGCGCCACGGTTTGCGGCTTCGGGACTTGCGCCATGGCGACCTCGAAAAAGCCGCGTGAGAAGCTTTCCTTGGGCTTGGGGCCGCCGGTCGGGCCGACCGAGAAGTAGCGCGGGTAGTTGAACTCGCTGTTCACCGCGAGGCCGAGCAGAGCCACGAAAACCCGGTTGTGCTGCATCACCACCGGCAGCGCGGGTGCGACCATGTTGGTCGCGTAGCCGCTGACCACCAGGTCGACGTGATCGACATCCAGCAGCTTGGTGTAGATGCCGGGCACCATCGATGGGTTGCTCTGGTCGTCGTAGTAGACAAGCTTCACCGGCCGCCCGAGCAGGCCGCCGCGCGCGTTGGTCTCGGCCTCCCAGATCTGCATCGCCAGCAGCGCCGCGCGGCCGTTCGGCGCCAGCCCACCGGTCAACGCCATGCCGAAGCCGATGGTGATCGGTTTCTGCGCCGCCGCCGGGCCGGCCATCGCCAGGAAGAAAATCGCCGCCAGCCAGCCGAAGGCGCGCCATTGCAGCCGCATGGTCGTTTCCCCTTTTATCGTTGCGGCGAGCCTAGGGGGCAGGGTCGCGGTCCGCAACCAAACCGTTTATCTTCGCCTGAACACCAGGAGGGCTCGGATCATGCAGGACCTCGACGAATTCACCGTGACGGACGCGGCCCTGGCCCAGATGGCCAACACCGCCGATCCGCGCCTGCGCCAGATCATGGACGCGGCGGTGCGCCACCTCCACGCCTTCGCGCGCGAGGTCAACCTGACCCCGGCCGAGTGGCTGGGCGGCATCCGCTTCCTGACCGAGGTCGGCCACGCCTGCACCCCGATCCGCCAGGAGTTCATTCTTTTGTCGGATGTGCTCGGCCTGTCTGCGGTGGTCAACGCGCTGCACGACAAGACGGCGCTGGAGAACGGCACCCAGTCCAGCCTGCTTGGGCCGTTCTTTCGCGAGCATGCGCCGGAATTCGCGCTCGGCGACTGCATCGTGGCCGAGCCTGGCGCGCCCGAAATCGTGCTGCACGGCCAGGTCACCGATGCCCACGGCGTTCCCATCCCCGGCGCGACGATCGGGGTATGGCAGACCGACGCCGCCGGCCAGTACGACCTGCAGGCCCATGACCACGAGACAATGGACATGCGCGGCAACTTCACCTGCGACGCCCACGGCAAATACCATTTCCGCACGGTGCGGCCGTTGGGTTACTCGATCCCGCTGGATGGCCCGGTCGGCGCCATGGTCCAGCGTCAGGGCCGCCACGGCATGCGCCCGGCGCACATCCACTTCCTGATCGCCGCCCCCGGTTTCCGCGAGCTGGTGACGGCGCTGTATTTCGGCGACGACGACAACATCGCCAGCGACACGGTGTTCGGCGTTTCCAACTCGCTCGTCGTCCAGTTTGCAGCCAGCGATCCGGACAACCCGATCCCTGGCCTGCGCTCGGTGCGCTACGACTTCCAGTTGGGCCACGCCCGCGCGGATGGCGACGGCCGCGTCGGCGCCGATCCCGCTAGCCTGGTCGCGGCGGAGTAGGCTGTTTGCGGATTGGCATCGTTTCCGACATTCACTGCAATCTTTCCGGACTTGAGCGCGCGATGGAGGCGATGGGCGACGTCGATGAGCTGCTCTGCCTTGGCGACAGCATCTACGAATACCGGTTCTCCAACGAGGTTGTTCGCACCCTCCGCGACCGCGGCGCCCATACCATCCTCGGCAACCATGAGGAGGGTTTTTTGGCGCCCGGCGGCGTGCGCGCCCGTGCGGCCGAGTGGATCGATCGCGACGCGCTGGCCTGGATCGCCGACCAGCCGCATCGCCGGCTGCTCGAATTCGACGGCAAGAAGGTGCTGATGGTGCACTCGACGCCGTGGGAGCCGCGCGGCGCCTACATCCATCCGGCCAGCCCGCAGCTGCAACGCTTCGCCGAGGCCGACGCCGACTACGTTCTGTATGGCCACACCCACCACCAGACCGTGGCCCGAATTGGCGGCGTGACGGTGATCAATCCCGGCTCCGCGGGCGACGCGCGCGACACCACCAATGGCCGCCAGCTCAGCTTTGCCGTATTGGACACCGCTAGCGGCGACGTCCAGATCACCAACTACCCCGACAAGTAAAATAGGAAAAGAAAATGGGACAGGTTCAGGGCAAGGTCGCCTTCGTCACTGGCGGCGCCTCGGGCATCGGCGCCTCCTGTGCCCGCACCTTCGCCCGCGAGGGTGCTTCGGTGGTCATCACCGACCTGTCCGACGAGATGGGCCAGGCGCTGGCGGCCGAGATCAACGCGGCCGGCGGGCGTGCCACCTACCTGCACCAGGACGTGACCGACGAGGCCGGCTGGGCGCCAGCGATCGCCGAGGCGGTGCGGCTGTACGGCAGGCTCGACATCCTGGTGGCCAACGCCGGCATCGCGATCTTCGGCTCAGCGCTGGACATGAGCCTGGCCGATTTCCGCCGCCAGAACGCGGTCAACATCGAGGGCGTGTTCCTGACCGCCAAATACGGCATCCCGGCGATGCGCCAGGCCGGCAATGGCGGCTCGATCATTATGATCTCGTCGGTCGCCGGGCTGCGCGGCTCGGCCAACCTGGCCGGCTACAGCGCATCGAAAGGTGCCGTGCGGCTGCTGTCGAGGTCGATCGCGCTGGAGTGCGCCGCCGCTGAGGACGGCATCCGCTGCAACTCGGTCCATCCCGGCATCATCGTGACACCGATCTGGCAGAAGGCGGCGACGCCGGGCGGCGGCGGACTGAACGCGGCGCTCGACCCCAACGAGATGGCGCGCGCCGCGGTGCCGCTGGGCAAGCCGGCGGAGGCGCAGGAGATCGCCAACGGCGTGCTTTTCCTCGCCTCCGACGCCTCCGCCCACATGACCGGCTCGGAGCTGGTGATCGATGGCGGGCTGACCGCGGGCTCGATCCGCCGGCGAGCCTGATTTCCCCCGAATACGACGCGGCTGTTATCGGTGCCGGCGCCGCCGGGCTGATGTGCGCGATGACGGCGGGCGGGCGCGGCAAGCGCGTGCTGGTGCTGGAGCACGCGCCCGAGCCGGGCAAGAAGATCCTTATCTCCGGTGGCGGGCGCTGCAACTTCACCAACCGCGAGATCGCGCCGGACCGCTTCCTGTCGGCCAATCCTCATTTTGCGAAGTCGGCGCTGAAGCGTTACACGCAGCACGATTTTGTGGCCCTCGTGGAAAAGCACGGCATCGCCTGGCACGAGAAGACGCTCGGCCAGCTGTTCTGCGACGGCTCGGCGCGGCAGATCGTCTCAATGCTGCTGGCCGAATGCGCGGCGGGGCACGTTGATCTGCGCACCGGCCACCGCGTGACGGCGATCACCCGACCCGACCGGTTCGTCATCGCGACAGACCAGGGCGAATTTTTCGCGAAGTCTCTCGTGCTGGCGACTGGCGGGCTGTCTATCCCCAAGATGGGCGCCACCGGCTTCTCGCTCGACATCGCGCGCCAGTTCGGCCTCACCATCCAGAAGCCGCGCGCCGGTTTGGTGCCGCTGACGCTCGGTGTCGATGACCTCGCCTGGTCGCTGCCCTTGGCAGGAGTTTCGCTGGACGTGATCGCGACCAGCCAGCGTCGTCGGTTCCAGGAAGCGATGCTGTTCACCCATCGCGGCCTGTCCGGCCCGGCGATCTTACAAATTTCGTCGTACATGGCGGAAGGAGATGCGCTCACGATGGATCTTATGCCGGGACAAAAGGCCGCCGCCTTCCTGCTCGAACGAAAAGCTGCCCGACCGAACGCCGAGCTGAAAACCGTGCTGTCCGAAATCCTGCCGCAAAGGCTGGCGCAGGCGTTGGAACCCATGGCGATGGCGAGGAAGCCGATCGCCGAACTTCGCAACGCCGACCTGCAGCGCCTGGCGCACCGTCTGAATAATTTCCCGCTGTCGCCATCCGGTTCCGAGGGCTATGCCAAGGCCGAGGTCATGGCAGGCGGCATCGACACCGCCGGCCTGTCGCAGCGCACGATGGAGGCGAACGCCGTGCCCGGCCTGTACGCCATCGGCGAGGCGGTCGATGTCACCGGCTGGTTGGGCGGCTACAATTTCCAGTGGGCGTGGTCCAGCGGCTGGGCTGCCGGCATGAGTGTCTGATAGACTGCCGCCATGACCCAGCACGAGGACTACGCGGACCAGATGATCCGCGACACGCTCAACGCGACGCACACGATCGCGCTGGTCGGTGCCTCCAACAACCCGGCGCGGCCGAGCTTCATCGTCACCAAATACCTCAGCGAGCGCGGATTCCGGGTGATTCCGGTCAACCCCGGCCTCGCCGGCACCACGATCGTCGGACTGCCGGTGTTCGCCTCGCTCGCCGACATTCCCGAACCGGTGGACATGGTGGAGATATTTCGAAACTCCGCCGCCGCCGGCGGCATCACCGACGAGGCGCTGGCGCTGCCGACGCCGCCGAAAACCCTGTGGATGCAGCTCGGCGTCCGCAACGACGAAGCCGCTGCGCGCGCCGAGGCGCAGGGCATCCGCGTCATCATGAACCGATGCCCGAAAATCGAGTATGGAAGGCTATCCGGCGAGATCGGCTGGCAGGGGATCAATTCGCGGATCCTGTCATCCAAGAAGCCGAAGATGGCGGCCACAGGCGTGCAGAAGCGAACGATATAGCGACATGCGCAAGCCCGACATCGTTGTCACGAACGTTATTGAACCTGCGGCCCGAAAGGCCATCAGCGAAGGCCTCGACAGCTTCAATGACGAGGTTACGGGCTATAGCGACCGGCAACCGCTCGCGGTGCTCGTTCAGGACCCTGATACCGGCAGCACGCTTGGCGGCGCGGTAGGCCGGTCGTCCCTGGGATTGCTTTTCCTCGACCTGTTCTACCTGCCCCGGTCGCTCCGTGGCTCGGGCCTTGGAACGAAAATCCTGCAACAATTCGAGGCGGAAGGCCGCCGCCGCGGCTGCCGGTCCGCTATGCTCTACACGGTCAGCTTCCAGGCGCCCGGGTTCTACGAGCGATGCGGCTGGCGCAAATTCGGGGAGATCGCCTGCGATCCCGCCGGCACCAGCCGCATCTTCATGACCAAGGAGCTTTAGTTCTCCCCTGCCCAGGCCTTGTCCCGCTAGGCCGCCAAAGCCTGCGTCAGATCGGCGATCAAATCCGCCGCGTCCTCCAACCCGACCGACAGCCGCACCACTTCCGAGCCGGCACCGGCGACGGCGCGTTGCTCGTCGGTGAGCTGGCGATGGGTGGTTGAGGCGGGATGGATGACCAGCGAGCGCGTGTCGCCGATGTTGGCGAGGTGGGAGAACAGCTGCAGGTTGGACACCAGCTTGATCCCCGCGTCGTAGCCGCCCTTCAACCCGATTGTGAAGACAGCCCCGGCGCCTTTCGGGGAATATTTCTTGGCGGCCTGGAAGAAAACATCGCCGGGCAGGCCGGGGTAGCTGACATAGGTCACCGCCGGATGCTTCTGCAGGAAAGTCGCGACTTCCAGCGCGTTGTCGCAGTGGCGCTGCATGCGGAGCGGAAGAGTCTCGATGCCGGTCAGGATCATGAAGGCGTTGAACGGCGACAGCGCCGGGCCGAGGTCGCGCAGGCCGAGCACGCGGCAGGCGATGGCGAAGCCGAAGTTGCCGAACGTCTCGGCCAGGACCATGCCGCCATATTCCGGCCGCGGCTGCGACAGCATCGGGTAGCGGCCGGAACCCATCCAGTCGAATTTTCCCCCATCGACGATGATGCCGCCGATCGAGTTGCCGTGGCCGCCGAGGAATTTCGTCAGCGAGTGCACGACGATGTCGGCGCCGTGCTCGAACGGGCGGATCAAATAGGGCGAGGCCATGGTGTTGTCCACGATCAAGGGCACACCGGCTTCCTTGGCTACCGCGGCGATGCCGGCGATATCCATGATAACGCCGCCGGGGTTGGCGATGCTCTCGATGAAGATGGCTTTGGTCTTGCCGGTGATCGCACGGCGAAAACTCTCGGGACTATCGTCGTCGGCCCACCTCACGTGCCAGTCGAAGTTCTTGTAGGCGTGGTTGAACTGGTTGATCGACCCGCCGTACAGCTTGCGCGAGGAAACAAACTCGTCGCCCGGCTGCATCAGCGTGTGCATGACCAGGAACTCGGCGGCATGGCCGGACGCCACCGCCAGTGCCGCGGTGCCGCCCTCCAGCGCCGCCACGCGCTCCTCCAGCACCGCGTTGGTCGGGTTGCCGATGCGGGTGTAGATGTTGCCGAACGCCTGCAGCCCGAACAGCGAGGCCGCGTGGTCGACGTCGTCGAACACGAACGAGGTTGTCTGGTAGATCGGCGTGGCGCGCGCGCCGGTCGAGGGATCGGGCGAGGCGCCGGCATGGATCGACAGCGTGTTGAAGCCGTAGGTCAGGTTCTCGGCCATTTTCTTTTCTCCGTTAGGCGGCGCGGTGGACGCTGACGTCCAGGGCCGGCTTCTGGTTGATCGTCTGGAACACCACACAGTAGCGTTCGGTGAGCTTGAGCAAGGTCGCGATCTTCTCGTCGTCGGCGTCGGCGTCGATGTCGAAGCGCAGCCGGATGGCGGAAAAACCGACCGGCGCGCCCTTGTCCACGCCCAGCGTGCCGCGGAAATCAAGGTCGCCCTCGGCGGTCACGCGGCCATGGCGCAGGGGAATTTCCAGCGCCGTCGCCACCGCCTTCAGGGTCACGCCGGCGCAGGCGACCAGCGCCTCCAGCAGCATGTCGCCCGAGCATAGTTCAAGGCCGGAGCCGCCGGAAGCCGGATGCAGCCCGGCCACCGCCAGGGCGCGGCCGGTCTCGACCTTGCAGGCGATCGAGGCATCATCGATCTCGCCGGAGGCGCGCAAAGTGACCACGGCCGAGGTCGGCTCGGCGCGATACTGTTCCTTGAGCGGCGCCTGGGTGGCGCGAAGCGTGGTTGCATCCATGGGAAGAACTCCTTGTTACCACCAGAAGGCCGAGCCTTCGGTGGCCTGCTTGTGGGCGGGTGGGGCGTGCTCGGAAAGCGACCGGTCGATCGACTGCATAACACGGCGCTTGGCTGCGTCGAACAGCGGGGAAAGCCTGTCGCGCGGCCGTGGCAGCCGGATGGTGATCGTCTCGGCTATGCGCCCCGGCCGCGGCTTCATGACGACCACCCGGTCGGCCAGCACCACCGCCTCCTCGACATCGTGCGTCACCATGACGACCGTCGGGCGCAGTTCACGCCACAGGCCGAGCAGCAGTTCATGCAACGTGGCGCGGGTGAACGGGTCGAGCGCGGAAAACGGCTCATCGAGCAGCAGGATGCCGGGATGGCCGATCAGCGCGCGGGCGATGGCGACGCGCTGCTGCTGGCCGCCGGAGAGGTTCTTCGGCAGGTATTGGCCGAACCCGGCCAGGCCGATGCGCTCCAGCAGCCCGGCTGCGCGTCCGCGCCGGTCGGAGGGGACCAGATCCTGGCCACCGAATTCGATGTTCTGGGCGACGGTCAGCCACGGCAGGAGGCGCGGCTCCTGGAACACCGCGCTGATCGCCCGGTGGGTGCCGCGCGTCGGCTGGCCGCCGACCAGGATGGCGCCACCACTGGCGCGGTCCAGCCCGGCAATCAGCCGCAGCAGCGTGGTCTTGCCGCAGCCCGAGGTGCCGACCAGGGAAACAATCTCGCCGGCGGCCGCCTCCAGCGTCACGTCGAGCAGGGCCTGGGTGCCGTTGGCGTAGGTTTTCGTCACATGCGAGACCGCCAGGTGCCGTCCGGTGAATTCGGTCACAGCCGCGTCCTCGCGGTGTCCTGCCAGGCCAGGATCGGGCGGGAGACGGCGACCAGCAGGCTGTCGCAGAGTTTTCCGAGAATGGCGAAGGTGATCATCGCGACGAGGATGGAATCGGCGCGGCCCATCTGCTCGCCATCCAGCAGCAGGTAGCCCAGCCCCTCCGAGGCACCGAGCAGCTCGGCCGCCAGCACGAACATGAAGCCAAGCCCGAGGCCGGTGCGCAACGCCGACACCCAGCTCGGCAGGATCGCCGGCAGGGTGATCCGCCATACCAGTTTCGCCGGCGACAGGCCGAACACGCGTCCGACCTCGATCAGCTTGCGATCGACGCCCTGGATGGCGCTGAGCACGCCGAGATAGACCGGGAAGAATACGCCGAGCGAGACCAAGGCGAGCTTCGAGGTCTCGAAGATGCCGAGCCAGAGGATGAACAGCGGCACCCAGGCGATCGACGGGATGGCGCGGATCGCCTGGATCGTCGGATCGAGCAGCCGACGCATCCAGGCGCTCGCACCCGTCAGCGTGCCGAGGGCGGTGCCGGCCAGCGCGCCGAACACGAAGCCGAACGCGACCCGGGTCATGGTCGCGGCGACATGGGTCTGCAACTCGCCGGTACGGATCAGGCCCCATGCGGTGACGGCCAGGCGCGACGGCGGAGGCATCAGCCGGCCCGAGGCGAGGCCGAGCCGCACCGCGGCCTCCCACGCCACGCCCGTCAGCACCGGCAGCAGAAGGGCTACCATCCAATCCGCGGAGAAGCGGCGCCGCATGACTGGCGCGGCTTCGGTCAGCAGATCGGGCGGCGCCGGTTCGATGGGCGCCTCCGCGTTCATGCCCGGAGTCGGGCCACGTAGGACGGGTCGATCAGCGCGTTGGTCACGGCCGCCACATCGACGCCGGCATCCAGCACGCCGGCAGCCTGAAGGGCGCGGCCGGCCTCGATGATGGTCGCCGCCTGCGCGCCGCCGATGCGGCCATCAGATAGATCCGTGCGCTCCAGCTGGCGCGCGATCACCGGGTCCGGCAGCTTCATCGCGCCCACCAGCATGGCGCGCAGCTCCTGCGGGTGGGCGACTGCCCAGGCGCGGGCGCGGTCATAGACGATCAGCACGCGCAGCACGATCTCGGGGTTCTCGGCGGCGAACGCCTCCCGCACGTTCAGCACGCCCCAGCTGTTGGCCTCCGGGCGGCGGTAGAACAGCCGCGCGCCGGTTTCGATCTCGGCCGCCGCCATCATCGGGTCGAGCCCGGCCCAGGCGACCACGTCGCCGCGCTCCAGCGCCGTGCGGCCGTCGGCGTGCTGCAGCAGGACCAATTTTATGTCTTTCTCGCCAAGCCCGGCGCCGGCCAGCGCGCGAACGAGGAAGATATGCGGATCGGTGCCGCGGGTGACCGCCACGCGCTGGCCCTTGAGGTCGGCGACGGTCTGGATCGCACTGCCGGCCTGGGACACCAAAGCGGTCCATTCGGGACGCGAGAACACATATACGGCGCGGATCGGATTGCCGTTGACGCGCGCGATCAGCGCCGCCGCCCCGGCCGACGAGCCGAAATCGATCGAGCCGGCATTGAGGAACTCCAGCGCCTTGTTCGACCCCGCCGACTGCACCCAGCGCACGGCCAGGTTGTCGCGCGCGAACTCGGCCTCCAGCAGGCCCTGCTGCTTCAGCACCAGGCTGACCGGGTTGTAGGTCGCCCAGTCGATGCGCAGCTCGGCGGGCGCGGCCGCGCGGGCCTTGGCGGCAAGGGGGACCAAGGCGGCGGCGGCCAGGGCTCGGCGGGTGATCATTGGCGGCGTCCTTCAGGCGAAACGGCGTAAAGAGGAAAGTTCCGCGGAAATTGCAATAGCGCCTGCCGGCTTGTCAGACATCCCGGGCGGAGCACCGCACACGGGGAACCACCCGCACGAGCCATCCGTTGAAGCGCCAGTCATCCGGGAGTGCGACATCATGGACGAAGACGAGCTTATCGGCAGCGCCAAACCAGCCCTTGCCGCCCACAGCAAGGACGCTTCGACAGCCGGCCAGACGCCGATGTCAAGCAAGACCGGTGATGCCAAGCCCATGCCGGAGACGGGTGGCGACAAGGCTCAGACCTCGGTCCGGGACATGGCCGAAAACGTTCGGACCACCTTGTCGGACCATGGCGGCCGGGCGGCCGACCAGGCGATGGAGTTCGTGCGTGCCCAGCCGCTCATCGCGCTGTCGGTGACAGGCGCAATCTGCTTTGCGTTCGGCGTGCTGCTCGGTCGGCGTTAGCCTGCCAAAGGCTCCTCCTCCGCCAGCACCCGTTCGGTCCCCGGCGCATCCAGCTGCCAGGGCAGCAGGAGCACGGAGATATCCAGTCCGCCATGTTGCAGCACCTGCCGGCGAAGGCGGACAGTGCGGTGCGTGTGCATCGCCCGCTCCCACCACCGCTCGCCGGTCAGCTCGCACAGCACGACCAAAACCGGCCGGCCTGGGCAACGCGCCTGCGCGCCGGAGATCTCACGCAACAGCGGCGCCAGCACGCTGCGATAGGGCGAGGGCGCGATATGCAGCGCCGGCGGGTGCAGGCCCGCGGCGCCTGCCGGCTTCTCCACGAAGCGGAACCACTCGGCACGCAGCCGCGCCTCATGCTCGATGGCATCGGGACCCTGCAGGTCGGTCAGATGCAGCGCCACAACGTCGGGCGACAGGCGCATGGCGGCATCGACGGCGTGCTGCGCCATGCGGTCCCAACGCTCCAAAGGGATGATCACGCTGGGCGGCG
>JANXRT010000171.1 GCA_025356735.1 Acetobacteraceae bacterium
CTCCACAACTTCTTACAGGACGTTCGGCGTCGAAACGTGGAAGGCTAGAAGCTGGCGTAAACGGCGTTTGAGTGGCCTGGAATTGGACCGCCCTCTACACGAAGGGCTGCCGGTGGTCTTCGAGGCCGGGCAATACCTGCGCGACACCTGACCACCTTCCATAAACGGGAAGGATGGGACAGCAACCTTGCAGGCCACGGCACCGTTGAAACGGGGCAGCATACGAGACCGGATTGGAACGGGATGATGATCAGCGCCTACCTTGCCGGCCCCGACGTGTTCCTGCCCAACGCGCCTGATCACGCCCGCCGCAAGGTCGAGATATGCGCACGCCACGGCATCGCCGGACAGGCGCCGCTCAACGACGCCATCCCGGACCTCGCGGCGATGCCGCACGCCGATGCCTGGCTCACCATCTTCCGCAAGGATGTCGCGATGATGGAGGCGTGCGACATCATCATCGCCAACCTGACGCCGTTCCGCGGCCCGTCCGCCGATGCCGGCACCCTGATCGAGGTCGGCTGGTTCCTTGGCCGCGGCAAGCCGGTGTTCGGCTACTCGAACGCGGCGCAGCCTTTCGCCCTACGCAGCCGGCTGCAGACGGCAGCGCTGCCCGATCCGATCCCCGGCCTGGCGGTCGAGGGCTTCGGCCTGCCCGATAACCTGATGATCCCGGGCGCGCTGCTGGATGGCGGCGGCCACCCGATGGTGGTGCCGGAGGATGGCAGCGACCGTGCCTTCGATGCCCTCGACATCTTCGAACGCTGCGTCGAGGTCGCGGCAATGCGGCTGCGCGGCCGGTAGGACGTGCCAGTGTTCAACGTGCCCGACCGCTCGCCACCGGCACCGGCGCGGCAGCCAGAGAGTTCGGGATAGGGCCAATCCAATCAGCCGACCGGCGAAACTGCAGGTCCAGCCGAGCCCGGGCAATGTTTTGGCCGGCATGATTTTGAGATAGGACCTGCAACGCTGGCGGAGTTCCTGATTACATGCGCGGGTTGAGCTGAGCATACGCCGGCAACTGCTGGCTGCCCCGGAAGGGGATATCGACAAAAACCTGCTCGTGGTCGATCCCGACTTCCATGAGGGCAACTGCGCGATGCGGGACTACAGTCGGCAATAACAGCGGCGAACAGCTTTGCCTGAGTGCCAGGCGACGTGCGTTCGCAGATAACGCGCCCCCGGGTCTGTCCACGACCAGACGATAATCCGTCACGTTGAGCGCTGGGCGGGCACAAAGAAATTACTCCTGTTACCAAATTACCTGCACGCCGCCGAAGCCGCCGACGGCAGTCTCGATGCCGGAGAAGCGGCCAGTAAAATTGCCGAGCAGAGCAACGTTGCGGGTCAACAGGAGCTTCACGTCCAAGCTGGTCAGTGCAGAGTCACGCGATGCGCTCACGCCCAGCACCCGGAACGGCACGTTCGGGGCCGCGAGGAACGCGGTCGTGGCCGAGCGTTGAGGACTGAATTCGTGCACCCAGCCCAGCTCAGCCGACGCACCGATCCTCTTGCCTCCACCAAGTTGGAAGGCTCTGCCTACCCGACCACCCAGGGTCAGCGGCATGGAGGTCTGACCAACCCCGCCATGGCGCAGCGCCAAACCGCCGCCAGGCTGGCTCGCATTGGCCTCTGAGAAGGCGTTCTGCCATAGTTCGTCCACCCCAGGCGATGCAAATGGCGTTATTGATACGCTGCCGAGCGGTTGACCCCAGCCGACCTCGACCCGGCCGCCGAGCACATTGCTCTTGACTGAACCCCGGCCCGCCGCCAGTCCCATGGCATCGCCCAACGCGTTTCGTTTCAGATCGGTCGCGAAGTTGCCGTAGGCGACGACGCCGGAGACGTAGGCTTGTCCGAACCGGGCCAGACCATAAAAGCTAAGGTTGACTGAGGTGGTTTGGCCCTGGCTCGCGCGGTTTGCGACACTGAAATCCGAGGTTCCGCCGCCGATGCTGAGCCCGGCCATGCGGTCGTTGCCGAACCATTTGTCCAGCCCCATAAGAGCGCCGGCAATCTGGGTGTGCCGGCTTCCTTGTCCGTCCGTGCCAATCACCTGCAGGTGGTCGGCCGCGTTCGCGCCGGGCCGGAAATCGATGCGTAGGGCACCCGTCGCGATTTGCTGGAAGTCTCCGGTGACCGTCGTGCCGCCAGCCTGGCCGGGGCTGCCCAGCATGAGAAGTCCGCCGTTCACCAAGCGGCCCGACTTGCCGAGGTTGACCGTGCTGCCGGGCTGGAGCGTGCCTCCAGAGTTGTTGATGACGGTGCCCCCCCCCGCCGCCGTTCTGCAGGTTTATGTTGCCGATTATAGCGCC
>JANXRT010000407.1 GCA_025356735.1 Acetobacteraceae bacterium
ATCACCGCCTGGAAGCCGTGCGCCAGCAGATGCGGCATGTTGCGGGCACGGCAGTATTCAACGTCGTAATGCACCGGGTGGTTGTCGCCGGACGCGCTTTGGAAGGCGAGGAACACCGCCTCGGTCATGGTCCGGCTGGGCAGCACGAAGCGTTCGCCGAGTTCGAAATCCTCGAACCAGCGCTGTTCGGGTACCATGCGGTGTTCGGCGGGGTTGAATGTCATACCGCGGCCTCGGCGTGCAGTGCCGCGATCTCGGCGGCGCCGTAGCCGAGTTCGGCCAGGATCGCGTCGGTGTGCTGGCCGAGTGCCGGCACGTCGCCCATCGCGGCCTCCACGTCGGTGAAGGTAAAGGGCGGCAGCAGGGCGCGGATCGGCCCGCCCGGGCTGCCGACCTCGCGCCAGCGGTCACGGGCGGCGAACTGCTCGTGCTCCCAGACGTCTTTCGCGGTGTTCAGCCGGCCGTTGGCGATGCCGGCGGCGTCAAGAATTTCCACCACCTGGCGCGAGGTCATATCGGCGTTGAAGTCCTCGATCGCCTTGGTCAACGCGGCCCGATTGTCGCGCCTGGCGGCGTTGGATTTGAACCTTTCGTCGAGCACCATGTCGGGGCGGCAGAGCACCTTGGTGCAGAACACCGCCCACTCGCGGTCGTTCTGCAAGCCGAAGATGACCTGACCATCTTTCGTCGCGTGAGCGCCGTAGGGAGCGAGCGCCGGGTGGCTGGACGGCGCGCGCGCGACTTCGGAGCCGTCATAGGCGTGGCGATAGAGCGCGAACGACATCCATTCGGCGATCGCGTCGAGCATGACGATTTTGACGTTGGCGCCCTGCCCGGTTCGGCCACGGCGCACCAGGGCGGCCAGGATCGCGGTCTGGGCGTACATGCCGGTTGCGATATCGGCGGCCGAGATGCCGGCGCGCGACGGGATTTCCGGCGTGCCGGTGACGCTCATCAGCCCGGCCTCGGCCTGGATCAGCAGGTCGTAGGCTTTCTTCTGGGCAAAGGGTCCGGCGTCGCCGTAGCCGGAGATATCGGCGACGATCAGCCGGTCGTTGACCGGTTTCAGCGCCTCGTAGGACAGGCCAAGCCTTGCCGCGGCACCTGGGGCCAGGTTCTGGATGAACACGTCGGCGCCGGTGATCAGCCGGTGCAGGATCTTCTCTGACTCCTTGTTTTTCACGTCGAGCGTCAGGCTGCGTTTGCCGCGGTTGAGCCAGACGAAGAAGCTGGCGGTTCCGAGCACAAAGCTGTCGTAGGCGCGGGCGAAGTCACCCTCGCCGGGGCGTTCGATCTTTATCACCTCGGCGCCGAGATCGGCGAGATGGCGGGTGCAGATCGGCGCCGCCACCGCATGTTCCAGGGCAATGACCTTGATGCCTTCCAGCGGGAGCATCTTCTTCCTCCAGTTGCGGGTCCAGGAGCGCTACTCCTGGCGGGGTTTGGGGCAGAGCCCCATGCTTACGCTTCTTTGAGCCAGTTCAGTTTGTCGGTCAGATCGGGAGCACATGCCAGGATCGGTCCCCCACGTTCCGGCCCCGCGCCATCCATGAACGGCGACACGTAGGCGCCGGCTTCCTGGCAGATGACGATGGCGGCGGCACAGTCCCACAGGTTGATGTCGAGTTCGCCGTAGGCGTCGAGGCGGCCGGCGGCGACATCTGCCATGCCCATGGCGCCGGAGCCGCCGATGCGGGGCGCGGCGCCGAGGCTTCGCAGCCGGGTCAGGGCGGCGGTGTAGTCGGCGTCGGCGCGGCGCGGGTTCCAGCCGAGTTCGACGATGGCGCGGGCCAGGCTGGCGGTCGTAGCGGCGCGGATCGGCTGGTTGTTGAGGGTGGCGCCCCGGCCCGCGCGGGCCGCGAAGACCTCGTCCATTGCGGGGGCGACCAGGATGCCGAGCAGCGGGGTGCGGTCGCGCAGCAGGGCGAGCGAGACGCAGAAGCGCGCGCCGCCGCGGGCGTAGTTGGCGGTGCCGTCGATCGGGTCGACCACCCAGCGCAGCTCGCCCAAGCGGGATTTTCCGGATTCCTCGCCCTGGAAGCCGTCTTCGGGGAAGGTGT
>JANXRT010000222.1 GCA_025356735.1 Acetobacteraceae bacterium
GACGCGCTGCCCAAGCCGCGCATCCTCGAACTGTACCTCAACGAGATTTATCTCGGGCTGCAATCCTACGGCGTCGCCGCCGCCGGCCAAGCCTACTTCAACAAGCCGCTGGACGAGCTCAGCATCGCCGAGGCGGCCTTCCTCGCCGCCCTGCCCAAGGCGCCCAACAACTACAATCCGTTCCGCAACCCGGAAGCCGCGCGATCCCGCCGCGACTGGGTGATCGACCGCATGGCCGAGGATCACGCGATCACCTTGGCCGAGGCCACCAGTGCCAAGGCAGAGCCGATCCAGCCGTCGCAGTTCCGCAGGCCCGAGCCGGTGCCCGGCGCCGAGTGGTTCGCCGAGGAGACCCGCCGCCGGCTGATCGACCGGTTCGGCCCGGAAGCCACCACCCAGGGCGGGCTGATGGTGCGGACCTCGCTCGACCCCGTGCTGCAGGAGACCGCCGAGCGTACCCTGCGCGACGGGCTGATGGCCTATGACCGCCGCCTGGGCGGCTGGCGCGGTGCCGCCGGCCACCTCGACGGCGTGCTCAACGCCCGGAGCGACTGGGCCGGCCCGCTCGCAGCCGCTGCCCGACCGCCCGGAATGCTGGCGACCTGGAACCTCGCCGTGGTGCTGGAATCCGGCGACGGCGAGGCGCGGCTCGGCTGGATCGACCACAATGCGCCGAGCACCGGCGTGATGCTGATCTCCGACCTTGGCTGGGCGCGGCCGGTCCGCGAAGGCAAGCTCGGCGCCGCGCCGCGCCGAACGTCGGAAGTCGCCCATGTCGGCGACCTGGTGATGGTCGAGGCCGCACCGGTTGTCGCGGCAACCAAGGGCCGCGCCGCTTCTACTCGCGCCGACCGGGTGCTGCTGCGCCAGATCCCGGTGGTCCAGGGCGCGCTGGTCTCGCTCGATCCCGCCACCGGCCGCGTGCTGTCGCTGGTCGGCGGCTGGAGCTTTGAGGCCAGCCAGTTCAACCGCGCCACCCAGGCCAACCGCCAGCCCGGATCGAGCTTCAAGCCGATGGTCTATCTGACCGCGCTGGAGCAGGGCGTCTCGCCCAGCCAGCGCTTCCTCGACGCGCCGCTGGTGATCGACAACGGGTCCGCCGGGCGCTGGCGGCCGAACAACTTCTCCCTCAACTTCAACGGCCCGACAGCGCTTCGCTACGCGCTGGAGAAGTCGCTCAATCTTGTCACGTTGCGAGTGGCCGAGTCGGTCGGCATGGATGCGGTCGCCGACACCGCCATCGCCTTCCACGTCGTGGACGCCATGCCGCGCGTGCTGCCGGCGGCGCTGGGCGCCGTGGAAACCACGGTGCTGCGGATGGCCGGCGCCTATGCCAGCCTGGCCGCCGGCGGACGGGAAGTGGTGCCGAGCCTGATCGACAGCGTGCAGGACCGCGACGGCCATGTCGTCTGGCGTGCCACCGGCGGCGAGTGCGAGACCTGCGGCAACCCGGCCGCGGCGCCCGACCTCACCGACACGCGAAAGGAGATCGCCGACGCGCCGAGCGTGTTCCAGCTCGTCACGATGATGCAGGGCGTTGTCGCGCGCGGCACCGGCACCGCCGCCGGCGCCGGGCTGAACCGCGCCATCGCCGGCAAGACCGGCACCACGCAGGACTTCACCGACGCCTGGTTCGTGGGCTTCACCCCCGATCTGGTGACCGCCGTCTGGGTCGGCTTCGACCAGCCCAACACGTTGGGCGACAACCAGACCGGCAGCTCGCTCGCCGCGCCGATCTGGCACGACTTCATGGCACAGGCCCTGAAGGGCCGGCCCAACCTGACCTTCCCGATGCCGCCGGGCGTGACCATGGCGAAGTGGGACGGCAGCACCGCCGACGCCTTCAAGCCGGGGCAGGAGCCGGGCGCCTCCGGCCCCGTGGTCGGCGGCTACGCCGGCCCCGCCACCGCCTCGGTGCTCGAGGGCGGACCGCGACCGGGCGGAGTCGACAGCACCCTGGGCGGATTGTATTGACCGCCGATGTCCACCGAATCCGACGCTCTCAACGAGCAGATCAAGCAGTCCGTGGCGCTGCTGAGGAGGCATCTTTGACTGGGATGCCGCCCAGGACCGTCTCGCCGACCTGAACAACCGCGCCGAGGACCCGGCGCTGTGGAATGACTCCGTCGGTGCCCAGAAGCTCATGCGCGAACGCAACCAGATCGCCGCCGGCATCGAGGCCGTGTTGCGCCTGGAAGGCGAGGTTGCCGACAGCGTCGAGCTGATCGGAATGGCGGAGGCGGAAAATGACGCCGCCATGGTCGCCGACGGCATCCGGTCCCTCCGCACACTCGCCGCTGAGGCCAAGCGCCGGGAGATCGAAAGTCTGCTATCGGGCGAGGCCGACGCCAACGACTGCTTCATGGAGATCAACGCCGGCCAGGGCGGCACCGAGGCGCAGGACTGGGCCGAGATGCTGCAGCGCATGTACATCCGCTGGGGCGAGCAGCACGGCTACAAGGTAATTCAACTGGAGGAGTCCGAGGGCGAGCAGGCCGGCATCAAGTCCGTCACGCTGCAGTTCACCGGCGCCAATGCCTATGGCTGGCTGAAAACCGAGGCCGGCGTGCACCGGCTGGTGCGCATCTCGCCATTCGACGCCGCCGCCCGCCGCCAGACCAGTTTCGCCAGCGTCTGGGTCTATCCGGTGGTCGACGACAGCATCGAGATCGAGATCAACCCGGCCGACCTCAAGGTCGATACCTACCGCGCGTCCGGCGCCGGCGGCCAGCACGTCAACAAGACGGAATCCGCGATCCGCATCACCCACGTCCCGACCGGCATCATCGTCGCCTGCCAGACCGACCGCAGCCAGCACCGCACCCGCGCCACCGCGATGGGCATGCTGAAGGCCCGCCTGTACGAGGCCGAGCTGCAAAAACGCGAGGCCGCCTCCGCCCTGGTCGAGGACGCCAAGACCGACATCGGCTGGGGCCACCAGATCCGCAGCTACGTCCTGGCGCCGTACCAGATGGTCAAGGACCTCCGCACCGGCGTCGAGAAGGGCAATCCCGACGCCGTCCTCGACGGCGACCTCGACGACTTCATGGCCGCCTCCCTTGCTGCACGAGTCGGGGCTACGCGGTCCGCCGCCAGCGCCCAGGCAAGCTAGCAAGGCGAGGGCTCCGCCCCTCGACCCCGCCAGCGCCGCGCGCTGGACCGCATTCCGTCCCAGCATCGTCTCAAAGCGTACGAGGCGGGAAATAATCTCATAACCATAAACAACCTCTCATTTAACCGTGCACCCTCCATAAGTTAAATAATGTGACAACAAAAGTCAACCCTGTTCACCCTCCCCCTAGTGGGGAGGGCCGGGGTGGGGCCCTCGTCCAAGCCAACCCCTAACCCAACCGCTCCCGAACCACCAAAGCCACCCCCTCCAAATTCTCCAAAACCTCAACAGCCAAAAACCGCAAGGTCTCGAACCCCTCGTCCGCCAGCACCCGATCACGCACCGCGTCCTGTGCCGCCCGCGCCTCGAACCCATGCGAAGCCCCATCGACCTCGATCACCAGCCGATCCGCGAAGCAGACGAAATCCAGGAAATACCCCCGAAACGGTGCCTGCCGCCGAAAATGGTGGCCCTCCGGCCGAAGCGTCCGCAGGAAGCCCCATAGCCGGATTTCGGGCGGGCTCGCCGACCGGCGCAGATCACGGGCGCGGATTATGGCGGTGTGGGATGGCATCCGATCGGGATAGCATGGCCCGGGCCGACGCGCCCCACCCCGGCCCTCCCCACGAGGGGGAGGGAGCAGGCACCGCTTCACCCTCCCCCTCGTGGGGAGGGCCAGGGTGGGTCCATGCGATCGTTGCCACTGGCAACACATCTT
>JANXRT010000238.1 GCA_025356735.1 Acetobacteraceae bacterium
CCCTGAACGAGCGTGAGCGCCACATCCTTACCGAACGCCGCCTGACTGAGGAGCCGACCACGCTCGAGGATCTGTCGCACCAGTACAACATCTCGCGCGAGCGGGTTCGTCAGATCGAGGTGCGGGCGTTCGAGAAGCTGCAGAAAGCGATGAAGACCCAGGTCGCCGAGCGTCGGATGGCTGCCCAGGCTGCCTGATCATCTGACTCCTGAAGCCAACTGAAAGCCAGGAGCTTGCTCCTGGCTTTTCTATTTTGGATTGGGGTTGGCGGCCGGCGAAAAGCCCCATTCGACCTCCAGCCGCTTGCGTGCGGCCGCCAAGGCTGTGGCGCGCGAGCGGCTGGCGACTTCCACCAGGATCCGCACGCCGACCGGCAGCAATTCAGCCAATAGCCAGCCGGCGGCGGCGGCTCCCCAGGCCCAGCCGACGGCGTCGGGATCGGTGGCTAGAACCAGGGCGGCCGCCATCGTCTGACCGCCCGCCCACAGCAGCGTTATCGGACCGGTAATCGCACTCAGGCTAACGAGTGCGACGCAACGCGCGATCGGCCGACCTGGCTGGCGGTCGAGCACAGCCGCGACCACGGCCGGTCCGAACAGCACCGCCAGCAGCAGGGCGGTCGGCATGGCCAGCGTCACCAGCCCACCGCAGAGCAGGCCCTGCAGCCACAGCAAGGATCGAGGTGGGGCGAAATCGGTCGCCGATCTGGCGCTGATCGGGCTGGCGCTGGCCGCCTTGGAGCGGGCCACGCCCTTTAGCTCAGCGCCTGGACGGTCAGAACGGCAGCAAGCAGCGCCAGCCCGATGCCGGCGGCGACCTCCTGGCCGAGTTGGACCGAGAACATGGCACGCTCCTGGCTGCCGGTGCGAAGCTGCGCCAGGTCGGCGTCGATCCGCCGAAGCGCCGCCTCCGCCTGGCGCGCCTCGTTGCGGTCGGCGGCGCGTGAGGTTGGATCCTCGACCAGCGCCAGCATCGGGCCGAACAATCCGATCTCGGCCAGGGCACGAATTTGCACCGCGAACTGCGCCTGCCGGTCGCGCCGGCGCCAGAGCTGGCCGAGTGCCAGCGAACGCTCGACCAGCCAAAGGGCAAGGCCGGGCTGCGGCTGCGGCGAGAATATCGCCTGGATGTGGGCTAACAGGCTCAGTTGCGCGAGGGCGCCCTCCGCATCGGCATCGGTGGCGGTGATGGCGGCCAGGTCGGAATCGAGCCTGCGCTCGGCGCGGGCCGCGACGAAGGCGCAGACATGGGCGTCGATCGGGCGACTTGCGGCGAAGCCCGACCGGTTCGCGTTCAGGGCCGGCAGAAGATCGGCAAGGCGGAGCACGAGATGGCCGGCGACCAGCGGGCTGGCGCAGGGCAGCATCGGGTTGAGGCGATAGGCCAAGCGGGCGGCGTCGTCGTTCAATCCCGCGCCGCCCGCCCCGCGCTGGCGCTGGACGGCACGCAGCTGCCTTGCCGCGATGCGCAGCAGGCCGGCGTCGCAGCGATCCTCCCGCGCCTGTCCCCAGGCGCTGATCGCCTCCGCGGCGATCAGCCGTTCAAGCTTGCCGATCGTGGTTCGATCGATGTCGAGGGCGGCGGCAAGCGCCGGCCCGATGCCGTCGGGCAGGATCGCAATGCCTTCCCAGGCCACCGGAGCCAGGGGGTCAAGCACCGCCACCACTCGCAGCAAGGCGAGCGACGCAGTCTGGGTGTCCTCGGCGTCGCCGCCTTGCGGGCGCATGGCCTCGTCAATCCGGGCCGCGAGGCCGCTGTCGCCAAGGCCGCGCCTCAGCCAGCTGCCGACGCTGCCGTCCCGAAGTGCCGCAAGCCCTGGAAGCGGATGGGTCGCGAGCTCGTAGGCGAGCTGCCTCGCATCGCTGATCGTGCCGGCGTTCGGATCATGGATGCGCGCAATGTCGTCGGCCGGAGGCGGATCGCCGAACCGGAACCGGCGCTGCGCGCGCCGCGCCGGGCGGGCAGCGACGCGGCGTGTCCGTGCGGCGACCGGATCCATCAGCAGCGCGGCACCGGGCCGATGCTCGGGGTCTTCGGCCAGCATGCCGCGCGCGAGGTCGGCGAGTGCGGGGGGAAGGCGGTGGTCGCCGAGAAGGGCCGCATAGCTGCCGAGCTCGAGCTTGCGGCGGATGATCGTCGCGTCGTCCAGCCCGGCGAGCGGCGACGCTCCGGCCGCCAACGTCACCATCAGGGCACCGAGCGCATAGATGTCGTCGGCGAAGCAACCCTCGCCGCGACCCGAGGCGACGCACATGGCGACGCCGGGCGGCTCGAACAGGGCGGGTTGAAGGCTTGCCGGCGGGCTGGCCCAGGCACAGCCAAGGGTGATCTTCTGCCCAGGGGCCGCCGCGAACACGTTGTCGGGACGGATGGCGCGGTGCGTCAGGCCGATATCGTGCAACGCGTGCAGTACCTGGGCGGCCGGGCGCAGCAGGAGGTCGAGCAATGCGGCCTCGGACCAGGTGTGGGGTGCCCGTGCCAACGAAGGGCCTGGGGGCGCCGGACACAGGATGAAGTTTTCGACGTGTCCGTCAGGTCCCGGTGCGGCGCCGTGCGCCACCGGATGCATCAGGTGATCGATCGGCCGGCCCAGAGCGGCGATCGCTCCAGCGCGCGCTGGAAGACGGCGCAGCATCTGTATGGCGATGAGCTTTTCGCGGCCGTGCTCGAGATTGGTCACCGCGAAAGCCGGCAGGCCGCCGCCGGCGCCGTCGACCGGTTGATGGGCTTCGACGCGGTAGCGCCCGGCAATTGGCGAAAGCGGCTGGGTTTCCATGCCGGCGGAGAATGGACCGGAAGAATGAAGGAAGAGCTAGCGGGCCGTCCTGGAGGGAAGCCTCAGCCCTCGAACGGGTCACGGACGAGGATGGTGTCGTCGCGCTCCGGGCTGGTCGAGACCAGGGTGACCGGCGCCTCGACCAGCTCCTCAATGCGGCGGACGTATTTGATCGCCTGCGCCGGCAACGCCGCCCACGACCGGGCCCCACGGCAGGATCCCTGCCAGCCTTCCATGACCTCATAGACCGGTTGCGCCGCCGCCTGCGCCGCCTGGCCGGCGGGAAGGTGGCGAAATGCTTTGCCGTCAATCATGTAGCCGGTGCAGATGTGTAATTCTGGAAAGCCGTCCAGCACGTCGAGCTTGGTCAGCGCGAGGCCGTGGATGCCGCCGACCTTGACCGCCTGGCGGACCATGGCAGCGTTGAACCAGCCGCAGCGCCGGCGGCGGCCGGTGACGGTGCCGAACTCGTGCCCCCGCTCGCCGAGCTGCTTGCCGATGTCGTCATGCAGTTCGGTCGGGAACGGTCCGGCGCCGACTCGGGTGGTATAGGCCTTGGCGATACCGAGCACGGTGCCGATCGACGAGGGGCCGGTGCCCGAACCCGAGGCGGCCGTGGCGGCGACCGTGTTGGAGCTGGTGACGAACGGGTAGGTGCCGTGATCGACATCCAGCATCACCGCCTGCGCGCCCTCGAACAGGATGCGCTTGCCGGCACGGCGCGCCTCGTCCAGCCGCTCCCACACGGGTTCGGCAAAGGGCAGTATCTTCGGTGCGATCGCGAGCAGGCGGTCATATAGCTCCTGCTTGGAGAATGTCGCGGCGCCAAGCCCTCGCAGCAGCGTGTTGTGGTGCAGGAGCAACTCATCGAGCTTATCGGCGATCGTCTCGGGTTCGGCGAGGTCGCAGATTCGGATGGCGCGGCGGGCAACCTTGTCCTCATAGGCGGGACCGATGCCGCGGCCGGTGGTGCCGATGCGGCGATCGCCGCGGGCGTCCTCGCGCGCGCGGTCCAGGGCCGAGTGCACGGGCAGGATGAGCACCGCGTTCTCGGCGATGCGCAGCGTTTCCGGATCGACGCGCAGGCCCTGGGCACGCACTCGCTCGATCTCGGCCAGCAAGGCCTCCGGGTCGATCACCACGCCGTTGCCGATGATGCCGAGCTTTCCGCGCACCAGCCCGGATGGCAGCAGCGACAGCTTGTAGGTTTCGTTGCCGACGACGAGGGTATGGCCGGCGTTATGGCCGCCCTGGAAGCGCACGACGATGTCGGCCCGGCTGGCGAGCCAATCGACCACCTTGCCCTTGCCCTCGTCGCCCCACTGGGCCCCGATCACCGCAACGTTGCCCAACTATCTCTCCACGCTTGCTGACAAATGGAACTCAAAGGCTTCGCCTTGAAGGAGGGGGCAGAGCCCCGGCCTTGCCTATTCTTCAACCGCAACACCATCCCGCAATACATGCGAGCATCCAAGGCGACGGGCCTCGCCTTGGATGTCTGCGGTTTTCGCCAATGCGGTGACGGTGGCGAAGCCCTGCGCTCGGAGTGAAGCAGCCTGCGCGCGATCCTGGCCGAACGGCACGAACAGGCGCGGCCTAGCCTGGCGGGGTGGAGCGGCGCGCAGCACGCTGTCAGGAAACAGGGTAAGCCCGGTCGCGGGCTCCGCGTCACCGCACAGGTAGCGTCCGCCGCGACCAAGCTCCTCATGGCGGCCGGGGGCGTAGATCGTGACGGAAACGCCGGTGTGGTAGCGAAAGCCGCGGAATTCCACCGGGTCGATCGTCAGCCGCAGGTCCGGCGCGTGGCGGCGAATGGCGGCGACGGTTTCGCGCAGCCGTTCGGCGAGCTTTTCCGCGACGATCGGCAGCCCGGCCGCGGCCAATGCCGCCAGGGCGCGGTCGGCGGGGCCGGCGGCGAGCAGGAGTTCGGTGAGGATCGGCGCCAGCGCGCCGCCATGGCGGGTGACGGCAGCGGCATCCTTGCGGTCGAGCGCGCGGGCGAGGGCGCCGCGCTCGGTGCCGTGGACATCGAATTCGTCGAATAAGGCGGGGGCGAGCATCGGCAAAGTGAGGTCGAAGCTGGGACGGTTGAGACCGACGGCGGCCAAGGCCTCGGCGCCGACCAGGACGATCTCGGCATCGGCCTCCGGGCTGTCGTTGCCGATAAGCTCGATGCCGGCTTGAGCGATCTGGCGTTCGGGGGCGAGCTGGCTTCCGCTGACGCGCAGGCACTGGCCGGCGTAGGACAGGCGCAACGGCCGCGCCGCGCCGGCCAGGCGCGTGGTGGCGATGCGTGCGACCTGTGGCGTGGTATCGGCACGCAGGCCCATCATGCGGTGGCTGTCCGGGTCCATTATCCGGAATATCTGCTCAGCGACAGCGGCGCCGGAGCCGGCCAGCAGGCTGTCCTCGAACTCGATCAGCGGCGGTTTCACCCGTTGATAGCCATGCGCGGCGAACACATTCATGATCGCGCCCACTGCCGACGCCTCGGTTTCGGCATCCGGCGGCAGCAGGTCTCGCAGCCCGGCGGGCAGCAAAGCGGGGTTGTCCGGAAGATCGTCGGTCATCGCGCCGGCATAGCATTCCTGGCGGGAGGCAGAAAGCGGCCGGCCAACCCGGATCAGCAGGCGAGTAAACGGTGGACACTACAACCAGTGCGATAGTATGTGGTGGTGACATCGGATTGCTCTGGCGATGCTGTTCAACTCGCAACTTTTCGTCCTTGGTTTCCTTCCGACCTGCCTCGGCGGGTTTTTCGTCGCTGGTCGTGTCGGCGGACGCGGCTGGGCTTTGGGATGGCTGTTACTCGCCAGCCTGTTCTTCTATGGCTGGTGGGCGCCGAGGTTCGTTTTCCTCCTGATCGGCTCGATGTCGTTCAATTTCATCATCGGTCGCCATATCGCCGGGCTGGCGTCGGCCGGGAATGAAACGCGCGCGCGCGCGTGGCTGACGGTCGGGATCGGCGGCAACCTGGCGCTGCTCGCCTGGTTCAAATATGCCGACTTCGTGCTGGCCTCGTTTGGTTCGGTGACGGGGATCAACATGCCGACGCTGGACCTGTTTCTGCCGCTGGCGATCAGTTTCTTCACCTTCCAGCAGATACTTTTCCTGCTGGATTGCCGGGCCCGGCCGGAGGTGGCGGAGGAGATGCTGCCCTACGCCTGCCTGGTCGCGTTCTTCCCGCATCTCATCGCCGGGCCGATCGTGCGGCCGAGCGAGATCCTGCCGCAGTTCGCGAACGCCGGTTTCGAGAAGCCGGATACCGAAAACCTGATCGCGGGGTGCACGATGTTCCTGCTCGGCCTGGCCAAGAAGCTGGTGCTGGCCGACATGTTCGGTCGTTTCGCCGATGTCGGGTTCGACGCGGCGGCCAGCGGTGCCACGCTCAACCTGTTTGAGGCGTGGTATGCGGCGCTGGCCTATGCGCTACAGATCTATTTCGACTTTTCCGGCTACTCCGACATGGCGATCGGGCTGGCGCGGATGTTCAACATCCGCTTTCCGTTGAACTTCGCCAGCCCGTACCAGACGGCCGACATCTCCGACTTCTGGCGCCGGTGGCATATCAGCCTGAGCCGGTTTCTGCGCGACACGGTCTATATCCCGCTCGGCGGCAACCGGCACGGCGAGGGGCGGCGCCAGGCCAACTTGATGGCGACGATGCTGCTGGGCGGCCTGTGGCACGGCGCGGCCTGGAACTTCTTCCTGTGGGGCGGGCTGCACGGCGCTTTCCTGGTGGTCTTTTCGGTTTGGCAACGCGTTGGCGTGCGGCTGCCACGCTGGACCGCGCAGGGGCTGACGATTTTGGCCGTCGTTGTCGCGTGGGTGCCGTTTCGGGCGGCCAGCTTTTCCGCGACCGGTCAGATGCTGCATGCGATGGCCGGGCTGGATGGGGTGGCGCTGCCGCGGCGGATCGTCGAGGGAGTCCCGGGACTGGCGAGGCTGGTCGATGCGGTGCCGGTACTGTCGTTTCTCGGCGACGGGCGCAACTTGAGCTTCCCCGAGGTCACGGCGGCCCTGGCCGTCGGCTGGGGCATCGCGTTGCTGGCGCCGAACGTGCAGGCGCTGACCGAGCGCGGCCGGTCGCTGGCATTGGCCGGCAGCTTCGCGCTGACCGTGCAGGCGCTGTTCTTCGCACCGAGCGTTTCGCCATTCCTGTATTTCCGATTCTGACCGGTGAAACGGCCGATGGTGCTAAGCCAAATGTTGCGCAGCCTGGTCCTGCCCTGCCTAGCCTCTCTCGCGATCTACTTCACCGCGTTCGCCATGGTGCTGGACCGGCCGGTCTCGAACGGCGCGCTGTCACGCCAGATCGAGGCCAAGATCGCACGGGGCTCGGCGATCACGGGGAAGAAACTCGTTATCCTGGCCGGGTCGAACGGCCCTTATTCGCACCGATGCGAAACCATCGAGCCGATCGTCGGTCGGCCCTGCATCAACGGCGGAGTCGCGGTCGGCATCGGCCTCGACTATCTTTTTCTTCGCTGGGAAAGGCTGCTGCGGCCTGGCGACGTGGTCTATCTGCCGATGGAGCCGACGCAGTACAGCCGCCGGCGGCTGGAAAACACGCTCGGCGCGGATGCCGCGATCCTGTTCCACGGCGATTGGCGGAGCCTTGCCGCATTGCCGCCCGACCGGTGGCTCGGCGCCGCCTTCTCGGGCGATTTCCGCGCGGTGCTGATGAGCGGCATCGAGCAGGCGGCGGCCGCGCTGCGCCGCGGCAACTTCGACCGGCAGGCCGACATCGACGCATGGGGCGACCGGATCGGCCATGTCGCGTCGCTTGGCATCGGCATCGTTCGGCTGCGGGCGCTGCAGCCATTGTCGCCTACCGTGCGGCAAATCTCGGATGGCTACGGCAGCGGGCTGATCGCCGGTTTCTCGGATCGCATGACGGCGCGCGGCGTGATCGTCATCGGCGGCCTGTCGACCGGCTTCTCCGATGTCGATATATCGGCAGCCCAGATCGCCGCGATGCGTGGGCCCTATGTCGGGCATGGCGGCCGGTTCCTGATGCTCGACAACCGCAGCCGCTACGACCGGGAGAACTTCTTCGACTCCGACGCGCATCTCAACGAGCCGGCGCAGATCGCTCATTCGCGACGGATCGCCGCGGCGCTGCTGGCCATGCTACCGGCGGCGGATGGCGCTCAGTTGCTGGCGAAGGCGAGTTCTGCGGACAGCTTGGTGCCGCCGTAGGCCACGACCTCGCCGATCAGCAGCAGGGCCGGCGCGCCCGTGCTCCAGCCGGGTGCCAGATCGCCCATGCGGCCGATGTCGGCAAACAGCTCGCGCTGGCGTCGGCTGCCGCCCTGCTCGATCAGCGCCGCCGGGGTTTGCGGATCGAGCCCGTGGGCGATCAGCCCGGCGCACATCTCGGCCAGGGTCGATACCCCCATGTAGACCGCCAGCGTCGCACCCGGGCGGGCGAGGGCGGCGAAGTCCACGTCGAGCTTGCCGTCGCGGGTGTGGCCGGTGACAAAGGTCACCGAGCGCGACACGGCGCGGTGGGTGAGCGGGATGCGCGCCTGGGCGGCGCAGGCCAGCGCCGCGGTGACGCCCGCCACGATCTCGGTGTCGATGCCGGCGGCTTGCAGCGCTTCCAGCTCCTCGCCGCCGCGGCCGAACACGAACGGGTCGCCGCCCTTGAGGCGGACCACGCGCTTGCCTTGCCGCGCCAGGCGGACCAGCAGGGCGTTGATGTCGGGCTGCGCCAGGCAGTGCTCGGCGCGGCGCTTGCCGACGTAGATGCGCTCGGCGTCACGGCGCGCCATGTCGAGAACCTCGTCGCTGACCAGGCGATCGTGGACGATGACGTCGGCCTCGCCGAGCAGCCGGTGGGCGCGCAAGGTCAGCAGGTCGCCGGCACCGGGACCGGCGCCGACGAGATAGACTTTCCCCACCGGCGCCTGGCGCTCGCCGGCAGCGATCGCCTCGGCGAAGGCTGCTTCCGCTGCCCGCTCCTCGCCGGCGAACACCAGCTCGGCGACGCGGCCTTGGAAGGCGCCCTCGAGCACGGCGCGGCGGCGGCCGAGGTCGGGCAGGCGAGTGCGGATCTCGGCCTTGAAGCGGTCGGCGAGTGCGGCCAGCCGGCCAAAGGCGGGCGGCACGGCGGCTTCTATCTTCGCGCGCAGCAATCGCGCGAGAACGGGCGCGGTGCCGGCGGTGGAAACGGCGATGGTGATCGGGTCGCGATCGACGAGGGCCGGCAGGATGAAGCTGCACAGCGCCGGGCGATCGACGATGTTGACCGGGATGCCGCGGGCCAACGCAGCCTCGGACAAGGCGAGAAGGTCGGCCTCGGGCGCGTCGGCGCCGATGGCGACGGCCACGCCATCGAGCAAGCCGGGATGGAACGCCGGCTCGATCCGGGTCTCGGCGCCGGCGCGCGCCAGCATGTCCGCCTTGCGCGCGGCAACCTCGCCAACGCCGAGGACCAACGCGCGCCGGCCGTGAAGGTCCAGGAAAATGGGCAGGTGGCGCATCAGGCGGGCT
>JANXRT010000269.1 GCA_025356735.1 Acetobacteraceae bacterium
GGCGCGTTCTACGCGCCCGAGGCCTTCGACATCGGTACGCCCGGCAATATTCACGGCGCAAGCCTTGTCGAAATGTCGCTCGGCGTCGCGATCGGTGCGTTGACCTTCACCGGCTCGGTGATCGCGTTCCTGAAGCTGTCGGGCCGCATGAGCGGATCCCCGATCATTCTGCCGGCACGGCACATCATCAACATCGCGCTGGCGCTGGCACTGATATTCTTCATCGTCGGCCTCGTGATCTCCGGCAGCGCGCTCGACTTCTGGCTGATCACCATCATCGCGCTGGTGCTCGGCGCGCTTCTGATCGTCCCGATCGGCGGCGCCGACATGCCGGTCGTGATCTCGATGCTGAACTCCTATTCGGGCTGGGCCGCCGCCGGCATCGGCTTCACCATCCAGAACCTGGCGCTGATCATCACCGGCTCGCTTGTCGGCGCGTCGGGCGCGATCCTGTCCTACATCATGTGCAAGGGCATGAACCGGTCGATCCTCAACGTGCTGCTCGGCGGCTTCGGCACCGACGTCGGCATCGCCTCGGCGGCCGGCGCCGGCGGCGACAAGACCGTCAAGCCGGGCTCGGCCGAGGACGCGGCATTCATCATGAAGAATGCCTCCAAGGTCATCATCGTGCCCGGCTACGGCATGGCGGTGGCCCAGGCCCAGCACGCGTTGCGCGAAATGGCCGACACGCTGAAAAAGGAGGGCGTCGAGGTCAAGTATGCCATCCACCCGGTGGCGGGCCGCATGCCCGGCCACATGAACGTGCTGCTGGCCGAGGCCAACGTGCCGTACGACGAGGTGTTCGAACTGGAGCAGATCAACAACGAGTTCAGCACCGCCGACGTGGTCTACGTCATCGGCGCCAACGACGTGACCAACCCGGCCGCCAAGACCGACACCGCCTCGCCGATCTACGGCATGCCGATCCTGGAAGTGGACAAGGCGCGCACCGTGCTGTTCATCAAGCGCTCGCTGGCCTCAGGGTACGCGGGGGTGGAGAACGAACTGTTCTTCCGGCCTAATACGATGATGCTGTTTGCGGATGCCAAGAAGATGACCGAGGAGATCGTTCAGGCTTTGAATCACTAGCAAGAAGGAAGGCTGGGGCTCTGCCCCTAGCCCGTCAATGGCGGAGCCCTTGAAGTCCGTCCTTTAGTTGAGGAAGACGATTCAACACGTCGGCTCGGGTACTACTTGACATCTTTGGATCAAAAGCGGGAACGTCTTATTAGAAGGACGCAACCGTTTTTTTGAACAGCACTCGCCGATGTCGTACCTAAGCGTTGAACGGATGACATCTTCCGGTGATCTGCGCATCGTTCATGGCGCCTGCCAAATTCATGTCTGCGCCATCCTTGACCTGATCACGACGGAGCTTCGCAGCAAGCGTGTGCGCATCCTGCACGTCGTCGCGCCAGCCCATGGCAAGCTCGGGCTGACCGAGTTGATCTCCCAGTTGGCCGGTAATCCGCCATCGCAGGCAGTAGCCGCCAATGTGCCAACAGACGGCGACGTGGAGCGGGCGCATCATCTGCTGACGACATTGGACAAAGGCTGCGATCACATCCTGTTGCTGATCGAAGGGGCGCAGTCGCTGCAGCCCACCGCGTTGCGCTACATCCAGCATGTCTCCCGGACCACGCCGCATCTGCGCCTCGCCCTCGTCGGCGCGGATGAGCCGGCCATGTTGCGTGACGCGGAATTCACCGCCCTGAGCCGTCGCGCCGCGACCGAACTTCGCCTGGACGAGCACGCGGTGAGCGCCGAGGCCTCGTTGAGGTCGGCATTGTCATCCGTGCGGCCACCCGGCGCCGCGACGCCCGAGACCATTTCCGTTGATGCGGGCGGGCTGCCGCCGACGCCACCCCAGTGGATGACAACGGACTTGTCACAGGCCGCAACCGAGCGGCAGCCGCGAGCCGGCGGGCGCAACTGGGCGGCGATGGCCATGCTGAGCCTTGTCGCCCTGACCGGAACGGGGGCATGGTGGCATCATCTGGCCGCAACCCAGGCCTTGAGCGGTACTGACGTCGGCGTCATGCGCGTGTCGGAGACATTGCCGAACGATGGAGCGGTGCGGGTCGAGACCATGCCGGTTTCCGAAGCGGCAGGCGCCTTGGTGGACAGACCACGGCCCGCATTGGACGACGATCCGCCCGTCGCGGTGGTTGCGGCTTCGGTTGCCGAGTCCATCCCAGCCCCGCCTGAAATCGGCAAGCCTGCTCCGGCACCCCCGCCGACGCCAGCCGAGGCGGTCACTGCCCCCTCTCCGCCGCAGCCGTTGCCGGCTGCGGCGCCGAAGGAAGCGGGTGACGACGAAGCCTTGAAAGCGGAGCCGCGTTCAGCCGATTCCGCTCCTGACCAGGTCTTGGATCCGTTGCCCGCTTCGGCCAGCGGCAGCCCTCCCGGTCCGGCTCCGACGACGCACGACCAGGCTGGCATCGAACCGCCTCTTTCGCCGCCGCCCGCTGTGGCCGCGCCGGATGTGGCGCCGACGGCAATTCCCGAAGTGACGGCGCCCCGGTCGGAGGGTCCGGCGCGGCAGGATGACGCCTCCTCGCTTGCCAAGGCCATGGAGAAAAGCGTTTCGCCGGATGTGCCCCAAGCTGCGACGCTCCCTGCCGCGACGGAAATCGTGGCGGCGTCAGTCCCGATTAAACAAGCACCGGCGATCGCCGACGGGGAAGTCACGCGAGCGGACCGCCTTCTGGACGCAGGTGATATTTCCGGCGCCCGCCGTTGGTACGAGCATGCCGCGGGGAAGGGTTCGGCGATCGCCGCCACCTCGCTCGGCAAGACCTATGATCCGAACGTCCTGATCAAGTGGCACCTTGTTGGCGGCGTTGCCGCCGATCCCGAAAAGGCGCGGCTCTGGTACGAGAAGGGCGCCGTGATGGGCGATCGCGATGCCGCCTCCTTGCTTGCCGCACTCAACGCAGGACACTGACATGGTTGTTTCCCGACGCTCGATGGTGGCGACCCTGCTTTCCAGTCCGGCTGCCCTTCCGGCTTTGGCGGCGGTTCCGCGGACGCAGGCCGCATCGCTGACGGTACCAGGAAACCCAATTCCGATCGGGCTGATGACGGGCGAGATCGCCGGCACCTTCATTCAGGTCGGAAACGACATCGCCGAGGTCGTTGACAGCCCCGACATGCGGATTTTGCCGATCATCGGCAAAGGATCGTTGCAGAACCTGCTCGATCTGGTCGACGTGCGCGGGGTCGATCTGGCCTTCGCCGCCGCCGACACGTTGACCTACGCGGCGAAGGCCCATCCCGATCTGCCGGGCCGCATCCAATACATTTGCAAGCTATACGACAACGAGGTCCATGTCCTTGCCGGACCGGACATCACGCGGATCGAGGACCTGAAAGACAAGGTGGTCAACATAGACGTGGTCGGCAGCGGCACCGCCGTGACGTCGGCCGTGCTGTTCCGCGCGCTCGACATCCCGGCGCGCTTCGTCAACAACACGCCGACCAAGGGCCTGGAGATGCTGAAGGCCGGCGAGGTCGCGGCGATCACCTATGCGGCCGGCAAGCCTGCCAGGTTGTTCACCCAGCCGCTTCCGGCGGGGTTGCACCTGGTGCCGATCCCGCTGAACGACGAGTTGGCGAAATCCTACCTTCCCGGGTCATTCCTGCATGAGGATTATCCTGGGCTGGTTCCGCCGCAAGCCTCCGTCGATACCATCGCGGTCGGAGTGGCGCTCGCCTGTTTCGGCTGGCCTCCCGGTACGGAACGCTATCGTAATCTGAACCGCTTTGTGGAGTTGTTCTTTTCCAAGTTTCCGGAACTTCTCAAGCCACCCCATCATCCGAAATGGAAGGACGTGAACCTTGCCTCCCAGATTCCGGGATGGCGAAGGTTTCAGCCGGTTGCCGGCCTGCTGGCGGCCGCTCGATCCTCGGAAGAATTCTCGAGGTTTTTGGACACCCGCCACAATGATCTGAGCCCCGCCCAACGGCAGGGGTTGATCGACGAGTTCCGCCGCACCGTTGCTCGCTGAGCTTCAGCACCGCCTGCGTGGATTGATCCGTTAGGAAGAAAACGGCCGGTCATGCGTGGGCATGGCCGGCCGTTCGGTGAACAGGTGAGGATTACTCTGCGGCGTTCTGGCGGCGCTGCTGGTTGTGGGCTTCAAGCGGGCGGGCGGCCTCGTCTGCGGTGCGGCGGATAGCCTCGACCAAGGTGGCGGTGCCCTGCATCAGCGTGTCGAGATATTCACGCATGAAGCGCTGCTGCAGCTCGACGATCGCCGTCGGGTTGCCCATACGGAACAGCTCCTGCGCAGCGCGCACGTTGGTCTGCACGACGCCTTCGACCAGGCCGGTCAGGCTCTGCTGCACGTCCCGCAGGCCGCCCTCGGCGGCTTTCGGCAGCTCGAACAGCTTGTTCATGTGCTCCGACGTGCCGCGGCTGGCTTCGGCGATCTTGCGGCTTGCCTCCTCGAACGTTTGGGCGGCGTCGCCGGCAATCTTCCGGTTGCCTTCAGCGACCGCCTCGGTGCTGCGGCGCAGGGTTTCGCTGGTGGCTTCGGCGTTGCGGCGCATCGCCTCGGCCCCAGCCTGCGCACCCTGGCGCGTCATGTCGGCCGTGACCTCGGCGGTTTGACGCATCGCTTCGCCGGTGGCGCGGCTGCCCTGCTGCATCGCCTCGGCACCCTGGCGTGCCGCGCCGTTGCCGGCGGCGGCCATCTGGGCCGCAATTGGCTTGAAGTCTTGCGGCGGGTTGAGTTTGGTATCCTGAGGCTTGTTGATGTCAGCCATTTCGATTTCCTGTTGCGGTATATTGATGGGTGCAGATGCAAGTATATTGCATTGCACAACGCGATATAGTTAGATTTTAAACTATAATACACTCACGTTATCGTGCGTTATTGCAAATTCGATACTAAAAATCATGACAATCACATGTCAGGCACATATATCTATTAATATTTAGACGATGTTGACCCTAATAAAAATTGTAATGTCCAACTTGCCTGGATCACAACTGTCCACGTCCAATTTTTGGCGACTCTATCAACCTTGGCAAATGATAACTTATTAGCTTATTGCCCATCATCATCAAGCAACGCAGCCAATGATGGATTGTCA
>JANXRT010000302.1 GCA_025356735.1 Acetobacteraceae bacterium
TCCGGCAGGTCGCGCATCGTCAGCACGTCGCGCTTGAGGTGGCGGATCTCGACCGGGAACAGTTTTCCGAGGCTCTCGATCACCGTGGCGTCCATCAGCCCGGGCAGCCGGACCTGGTCGGCCGTTGCCGACATCGCCAGCAGCCGAAGCTCCGGGCGCAGCTCGCGCTGCAGCTCCAGGCAGAAGGCCAGCGCCGTGTCGCAATCCAGCGAGCGCTCATGGACCTCGTCGAAGATCACCGCGGCGACGCCGTCCAGCCCAGGATCCGATTGCAGCCGGCGCACCAGCAGGCCCTCGGTGACGACCTCGATGCGGGTCCTTGCACCGATGGCGCTATCCAACCGGGTGCGGAAGCCGACGGTGGTGCCCACATCCTCACCCAGCAGGAACGACATCCGCGTGGCGGCGGCACGAGTCGCCAAGCGGCGCGGCTCCAGCATCAGGATGCGTTGGTCGCCTCGCCACGGCGCGTCGAGCAGGGCGAGCGGCACCAGGGTGGTCTTGCCGGCACCGGGGGGTGCTACAAGGACGGAATTGCCGCCGGCATCAAGCACGGCGCGCAGCGAAGGCAGGATTTCGTTGACCGGTAGTTTTTCGCGCTCGACGTCGAGAAGTTCCATGGCAGGCGGCCAGTACCATTTCCGGGCGCGGCTGGCGATGCTGCTGGCGCTATGCCTCACGCCGATGCTGGCGCACGCGGCCGAAAGCCTGCCTGTCGCCAGCGCGCGCGCCGTCGCAACCCTGGTGTCCGAGACCGACGCGATCGCTGCGGGGAAACCGTTTCGCATTGGCCTGCGCCTGCGCCTGGCGCCGGGCTGGCATACCTACTGGAAGAACCCCGGCGATGCCGGCGCGGCGCCCGAGCTGAACCTGGTCCTGCCGCCCGGCGCCGCCGCGGGCGGGATCGCCTGGCCGGCGCCCGATCCGCTGCGCGAGGGGCCGGTCGCGACCTACGCCTATACCGGCGAGCTGCTGCTGCCGGTGCGGATAACCACGATTTCGGCTCCAGCGACAACCGAGGCGACCGCCGTCCCTGCTAGGATCGAGGCGACCGCCGTCCCCGCTAGGATCGAGGCGACCGCCGAGTGGCTGGTCTGCAAGGAAATCTGCGTTCCCGAGCATGGCAGCTTTCGCCTCGAACTGCCTACCGGAGTGCCGACGCCATCCGTCCAGGCGATGCTGTTCACGCAGGCCGACGCCCGGCTGCCGCGCGAGAACCCGTTCCTGGCGCGGATCGGCCCCGACGGCACGCTTCGGATCGAGGGCGCCGGGATTGATCCCGGCACGGTCGCCGAGGGTGTGTTCCTGGCCGCCGAGCCGGGCGAGATCGCTGCCGCCTCGCCGCAAGCCCTTGCGGTGAGGCCAGGCAGCCTGACCCTGAAACTGAGCCTGGACAAGCTGTTCCAGCCATCGGCGCCGCTGGATGGCGTGTTGACCCTGCATGACCACGCCGGGCAACGCGCCGATTTCGCCGTGCATGCGACACCCGGCGCGCCGGCGGCGCCCGGCATATCGGCAAGGATAATTCTGGTCGCCTTTCTCAGCGGGCTGATCCTCAACGCGATGCCCTGCGTGTTCCCGATCCTCGCGATGAAGGCGTTCTCTCTGGTTTCCGCCGGTCGAGATCGCGCGCGGACGAATGCGATGTCCTACACCGCCGGCATCCTGGTCGCCTTCTCCGCGTTAGGCGCGATCCTGCTGGCGTTGCGCGCCAGTGGCGGCGCCGCTGGCTGGGGCTTCCAGTTCCAGTCGCCGGTGTTCGTCGCCGGCATGGCATGGCTGCTGTTCGCCGTCGGGCTGAACTTTTCCGGCGTTTTTTAAATCGGCGGGGCTTTTTCGGGCGCCGGGCAGAACCTCGCGGCGCGAGGCGGCCCTGCCGGCAGCTTCTTCTCCGGCCTGCTCGCGGTGCTGGTCGCGACCCCTTGCACGGCGCCGTTCATGGGCGTCGCGATCGCCGCCGCACTCGCCGCCTCGGCGCCGATGACGATGCTGGTGTTCCTCGCCATGGGCCTCGGCCTGGCCGCCCCCTTCCTTGTGCTCGCCTGCTTCCCCCCCCTTACCCGCCTGATGCCGAAACCCGGGCGCTGGATGGTCGTGTTCCGCCAGGCGCTGGCGTTCCCGATGTACGGCGCCGCGATCTGGCTGCTGTGGGTGATGGCGCAGGAGGCGGGGCCTGCGGGGGTTCTGGCCACCGCCGGCGGCGCGCTGCTGATCGGTTTTGCGGGGTGGGCCTGGAACGCCGCGGCGCCGGTCGGGCCGGACGGCGCGCGCACGGTCGCCAGCCGGTTCGCCCGCGCCACCGCGTTCGCGGCCATCCTTGGCGCCATCGCGGTCGGCACCGGCATCGCCTACGCGCCGGCCGCAGCCGAGGCAACCCGGGCCGAGGCCGGCACCGAACGGTTCAGCGCCGGGCTTCTGGCAACGCTCCGCGCCGAAGGCCGCCCGGTGTTCGTCAACATGACCGCCGCCTGGTGCGTCACCTGCCTGGTCAACGAGCGCCTGGCGCTGAGCTCGGACGCGGTGCGCGAGCATTTCTCGAAGCACGGGATTGCTTACCTGAAAGGCGACTGGACCCGTCAGGATGCGGCGATCACCGCCTTCCTCCGCGAACACGACCGCGATGGCGTGCCGCTATACGTCTTTTATCCGCCCGCCGGCGCGCCGCCCACGATCCTGCCGCAGATACTGACCGAAAACATCGTGCTGGACGCTGTCCGCCCTGACTAGAAACGATCCCTGATTAGAAGCGATCCTTGGCCGCCCGGATCCGCCCCAGTTCCTCCGCCGAACCCGCGCGCATGAACGGGTTGGCCGCCTTCTCCTGAGCCATCGTCGTCGGCACCGTGGACTGCCCGGCCGCGCGCTGGCGCGTGACCTCGGCCGCACGCTCCCGCAACGCCGCATTGTCCGGTTCCACCGTCAGCGCGAACCGGGCGTTGGACGCGGTGTATTCATGGCCGCAATAGACCAGCGTGCCGTCCGGCAGCCCGGCGAACTTGCGCAGCGAGCCGAACATGTCAGCCGGCGTGCCCTCCAGCAGCTTGCCGCAGCCAAGGCTGAACAGCGTGTCGGCGCAGAACAAGGCGGGCGGATCACCCGGAAAATAGAACGAGATATGGCCGATCGTATGGCCCGGCGTTTCCAGCACCGTGCCCTCGCTGGCGCCCACCGCCACGCTGTCGCCCTGCTTCAAAGCACGGTCGAGCTTCGGCAGCCGGCGCGCGTCCGCCGCCGCGCCAAATACCTTGGCGCCGAATTTTTCCCGGATCGCATCGGTACCGGCAACATGGTCATCATGGTGGTGGGTAAGAAAAATCAGGTCGAGCCGTCCGCCGGCCGCCATCACCGCGGCCTCGATCGGGCCAGGATCGGCCGGGTCGATCACCGCCGTGGTGCCGGTGGCGCCATCGCGCAGCAGCCAGGCATAGTTATCGGAAAACAGCGGGATCGGCGTGATGTGCAAGGTCATGGCATCCAGCCTAGCATCGCGCCCGGCCGACGAAAACCGGCATCCATGCTAGGGGAGAAGCCATGGCGGCGGACGTGCACGAGGCGGCGCAGTTCTACGGCACGGCGCGTGGCGCGGTGGCGGCGCGGCTGCTGCGCCAGCGCCTCGGCCTGCTGTGGCCCTCGCTCGCCGGCCAGTCCGTGCTCGGCATCGGCTACACCGCACCCTATTTGCGCGCCTGGCGGGAAACCGCCGCGCGCTGCATCGCCCTGACCCCGGCCCAGCTCGGCGTCGCGCGCTGGCCGGCCGGCGCGCCCAACCTGTCCTGCACCGCCGACGAGGACGCGCTGCCATTCGCCGACCTCAGCTTCGACCGCATCCTGCTGGTGCACGGGCTAGAGGCAGCCGAGAACGCGCCGCGGATGCTGCGGGAAGTCTGGCGGGTGCTGAAGGACGACGGCAGCCTGCTGGTGGTGGCGCCGAACCGGCGCGGCTTGTGGGCGCATCTCGAAAGCACGCCGTTCGGCAACGGAAGGCCCTATTCCGCCGGCCAAATTGGCAAGCTGCTGGCGGCCTCGCTGTTCCGGGTCGAGCGGCGCGACACCGCCCTGTTCGTGCCGCCGACGCGGCTGCGCCTGGTGCTGCGCAGCGCCGGCCTGGTCGAGCGCGGCGGCCGGCGCGCCCTGTCCGGCCTCGCCGGCGTCACCATCACCGAGGCGGTCAAGGACGTCTATGCGGCCATGCCGATCCAGGCGGTGCCGAGGCGGCGGCTGGTTTTGGCGGAGACATCGTAAGCGGAGACATCGTAAGCAGGGGGGCCCCTACGCAGGCATTCCAACTGGCCGAAGGCGACCAGTCGGAACCTTCGCCCACCCCGCCCCATGCTTCCTGCTTACAGCGCAGCAGAACCAGCGCGAAACGGAGCACCGGGCGCCAGGGGCTCGAAGATCAGCTTCTGCGACGGCGACGGTATCTCGATCCCTTCAGCATCAAACGCGAGCTTCATCCGGCGGCGGAACTCCCGTCCCACCGACCACCTCCCAAACGGTCCGCAGCGGATGCGGCACTTGATCACCACCGCGTTGTCGGCGAAGCGCTCCAGCCCCATTACCTCGATGTCGTCGCGGATCTCGGTCGCCCATTGCGGCTCGGCGCGCATGTCGGCCGCAATCCCGCGCAGCACCGCCACCACGTCGTCGTAATCGTCCTTGTAGGCGACCTGCGCCTCGATCACGGCCTGGCTGAAGTCGCGCGTCATGTTGGTGACGGTGGTGACGGCGCTGAACGGGATGACATAAACCGAACCGTCCTCGGCGCGCAGCCGGATGGTGCGGATGGAAAGCTGCTCGACGACGCCGCTCAGTCCGCCGAGCGTCACCACGTCGCCGACCTGCATGGTGTTCTCGAGCAGCAGGAACAGCCCCGTGATGATGTCCTGGACCAGCTTCTGCGAGCCGAAGCCGATGGCGATGCCGAGCACGCCGGCGCCGGCCAGCAGGGGGGCGATGTTCACGCCGATCTCCGACAGCACCATCATCGCGACGATGACCAGGATCGACACCAGCAGCGCGGTGCGCAGCATCGGCAGCAGGGTGCGCAGGCGCGCTGACCTGGCCAGTTGCGCATCTTTCTCCAGCTTGCCGAGGTGGCGCCGGACCGCATCGTTGGCGCTCTCCCAGATCACCACGGCCAGGACGAGGGTGACCGTGATGGTGGCCGCGGCCGACATCACGCGCCGGCCCAGCGGCGTGCCGGTCAGCCAGTCGGCGATGCCGAGGCCGTAGACCTCGCCCAGTTCCAGGCAGACGGCGATGCCGAGAAGGATGCGCAGGAGCTGCGCCAGCACCGGGTAATAGACGCGCAGCCGCTCGGCGCGGCCGGGGTTGCGGCGGTTGACCGGCGTTTGCGGATCGACGGCGCGGTCCAACATGCCCTGCAGCACGGCGCTGAAAAGCTGCGCCACCAGCAGCACGGCGATGGTCAGGACGAAGTCGTGCACCAACCGGCTGAAGCCGCTCGGGATGTCCACTACCCAGACCAGCCACAGCGCGATCAGATAAATCGAGGCCGCGACGTGCCAGATCCGCGACAGCCACCGCCGCAGCCGGTGCGTGACCCGATAGGCGATGCGGCTTCGCCGGCCGCTCTCGACCGCTGCTTCGTCCGGGGAAGCCGGCCGGGCGCGGATGAAGGCGGCAACCGGTCGCCGATAGCGCAGGATGATGGCGATCAGCATCAGATAGACGAGCCCGACATCGACCTTCAGCATCGCGTCATGGGTCGCTGCCGACATGCCGAGCAGCAGGCCGATCTCCGCCAGCGCGTAGCCGACGATGCCGATCAGGACGATCCAGCGTGTCCAGGTCAGGACGGCAGCGGCGGTCGGATCGTCGAACGGCACCAGCCGGCGGGAGGCATCGGCGGGCGACAGCACGGAGCCGGCGACCGCGATCGCCACCCGGCTTGCGACATAGGCGTCGATCCCCGCCAGCAGCACCAGCCGCGTCAGATAGACGGCGGCGATCTGGCTGGCGGCGACCAGGTGCGCGGTGACGACGAACCCCAGGACCGGCAAGAGATCGAACAACAGATGCAGGACGGCGCGCGGCAGGCGTCTGAGCGGCTCCAGCCTCTGCCGGCGCCGCACCGTGCGGGATGGCGTCGGCGCATCGCCAGCCAGGGACGGCGGTGGCGTCCGACGCGACAGCACGCGGGCGATGGATTTCCGCAGCACCAGGAAAATGATCCGTTCGGCGATCAGCCCGGCGCCGATCGCCGCTGCCAGCCGCCAGGCGGTGTCAAGCAGCAGCGCCTGGCCGAGCGGGTCGGCAAGCATCGCCTCCAGCCACCGGCGCGGTGGCGGAACGGCGCGGATCGCGCGCAGCAGGCCCTCGGCCTCATCACCGATGCGGCTCAGGAAGGAAGAGGCACCGACCACCAGCGCGGCGCCAAGGCTGTTCGGTGCCAGCGTCAGCTCGGTCGGAACCGCGGCACCCGGCGGCGCGGGCGCCGCTTCCCCCGGCGGCTTGCGTGCGGATGGCGCGGGCGAAGGCGCCGAGGCGGCGGGAAGCGACCTGGCGATGGCATCGAGGGTCGCCGTGAATTCCTGGCGACGGCCTGGGTCGTTCAGCATGTCCAGCACCTGCTTCGCCTGCCCGGCCGAGATCGGCGGCGAGGCAAGCGGGGCGTTTGAAGCGGCGCTGCCATCCGCCGGCGACTGTGCCAAGGCGGGACCACCCAAGGCGGGACCACCCAGGGCGGAGCTGGCAAGGAGAAGCAAGCCGAACAGAAGCCGTGCGAGGACGTGCAGCGGATCAGGTCGGAATTGTCCTGCCGCGGCGCGGACGCGGCGGTTTACATCGCATCTGGCCGCCCCATGTCGAAAAGATGAAAACAATCCTCGTCGTCCTTCTCGTGGTGAGCATGCTTGGAACCCTGGGGGTGCTGTTCGCCGGCATGGTCGGCATGGTCCGCACCGATGCGAATCCGCAGCGCTCGAACGTGCTGATGCGCTGGCGCGTTCTGCTGCAGGCGGCGGCGCTGATCCTGTTCGTTGCCCTGATGAGCGTGCTGCGGAGCTGACGCAGTCCCCGTGAACAAGGTCGTGAGCGTGGTTTGACACCGGGTTATGGCCCCGACTATGTAGCTTCGATCCATTCGCGGGTGCAAAAACGCCACGGGCTGCGGGGATCGTTTGGCCCGGAGTGTCGTTTTGCCCTCTAGCGACCTCCGATAACGAAGCTTAGAGCGACCCAAGAAGCGGCCTATAACACGTCACGGACCCGATCATGAAAATTCTCGTCCCCGTCAAGCGGGTGGTAGATTACAACGTCAAGGTTCGCGTCAAGGCGGACGGCACCGGGGTCGAGACCGCCGGGGTCAAGATGTCGATGAACCCGTTCGACGAGATCGCCATCGAGGAGGCGGTGCGGCTCAAGGAAAAGGGCGTCGCCACCGAGATCGTCGCCATTTCGATCGGCGTCGCCGCTTGTTCCGAGACCATCCGCACCGCGCTGGCGATGGGCGCCGATCGCGGCGTGCTGGTTGAGACCGACATGGCGGTGGAACCCATCGCCGTCGCCAAGATGCTGAAGGCGCTGGTCGAAAAGGAACAGCCGCAGCTCGTCATCCTCGGCAAGCAGGCGATCGACGACGACATGAGCGCCACCGGCCAGATGCTGGCCGCCTTGCTCGGCTGGCCGCAAGGCACCTTCGCCAGCAAGGTCGCGGTCGAGAACGGCGGCATCACGGTGACGCGCGAGGTCGATGGCGGGCTGGAGACGGTGGCGCTGACCCTGCCCGCCGTGGTCACCACCGATCTGCGCCTGAACGAGCCGCGCTACGCCTCGCTGCCCAACATCAGGAAGGCGCGCAAGAAGCCGATCGAGACGATGAAGCCGGCCGATCTCGGCGTCGATCCGACGCCGCGGCTGACCGTGCTGCGCGTGACCGAACCGCCCAAACGCCGCGCCGGCCAGAAGGTCGGCTCGGTCGCCGAGCTGGTGATGAAACTCCGCACCGAAGCGAAAGTGATCTGAAATGACTACCCTTGTTCTGCTCGACTACGACAGCCTCGGCATCAAGCAGCCGAGCCGCAGTGCCGTCGCCGCCGCGGCCAAGCTTGGCGACATCCACGTTCTGGTGACCGGCAAAGGCATCGAGGCCGCCGCCGCCGCCGCCGCCAAGCTGCCCGGCGTCAGCCGCGTGTTCGTGGCCGACGGCGACGATTACGCCAACACGCTGGCCGAGACCCTGGCCGCCCTGCTGGTCGCGATGGCGCCGAACTATACCCACCTGATGGCCGCGGCCACCGCGTCGGGCAAGAACATCATGCCGCGCGTCGCGGCCCTGCTCGACAGCCAGCCGATCAGCGACATCGCCGGAGTCGAGGATGCCGATACCTTCATCCGCCCGATATATGCCGGCAACGCGCTGGTGACGGTGAAGTCGTCCGACCCGATCAAGGTCATCACCGTGCGCGCCGCCAGCTTCGACCCTGTCGCCGGTGAGGGCGGTTCGGCCAGCATCGAGCCGGCGCCGACCGTTTCCTTGCCCGGCCATTCCAAATTCGTCTCCGCCGAGCTGTCAAAAAGCGAGCGGCCGGAGCTGACCGCCGCGCGCATCGTCGTGTCCGGCGGACGCGGCATGCAGAACGGCGAGAATTTTAAACTCCTCGACCCGCTGGCCGATAGATTAGGTGCCGCTGTCGGTGCTTCACGCGCCGCGGTGGATGCCGGGTTCGTGCCGAACGACTACCAGGTCGGCCAGACCGGCAAGATCGTGGCCCCGGAACTGTACGTCGCGATCGGCATCTCCGGCGCCATCCAGCACCTCGCCGGCATGAAGGACAGCAAGGTCATCGTCGCCATCAACAAGGACGAGGAGGCGCCGATCTTCCAGGTCGCCGATTACGGGCTGGTGCAGGATCTGTTCACCGCCTTGCCCGAGCTTCAGGCCGAGCTGGAGAAAGCCTGAATGAACGTGACGATGGACGCACCGGCAATCCACGCCGCGACCCTGGATACCGCCGTGCCCCTCGTTCAGACCGTCGGCATCATCGGCGCCGGCCAGATGGGCACCGGCATCGCCCATGTGTGCGCCCTGGCTGGCCTGAACGTTCACCTTAGCGACGTGAAATCCGACGCGCTCGCCAAGGCGATGGACGCGATGGGCCGCAACATGGACCGCCAGGTCAACCGCGGCACCATCTCGGCCGAGGACAAGCTCCTCGGCCTGTCGCACGTCGAAACCTCGACCGACTTCGCCGCGTTCGACGACTGCGACCTGGTGATCGAGGCCGCGACGGAAAAGGAGGAAGTCAAGCATGCCATCTTCCGCGCGCTGACGCCGCATCTGAAGCCATCGTGCCTGATCGCTTCCAACACTTCCTCGATCTCGATCACCCGGCTGGGCGCCGCCACCGACCGGCCGGAAAAGTTCATCGGCATGCACTTCATGAACCCGGTGCCGGTGATGAAGCTGGTCGAGGTCATCCGCGGCATCGCAACCGATGAGCCGACTTTTCAAGCCGTGCAGGCGTTGGCGGTGCGGCTCGCCAAGATCACCGCCGTGTCCGAAGACTTTCCGGCCTTCATTGTCAACCGCATCCTGGTGCCGATGATCAACGAGGCGGTCTATGCGCTGTACGAAGGCGTCGGCTCCGTCGCCGCCATCGACACCTCGATGAAACTGGGCGCCAACCACCCGATGGGGCCGCTGGAACTGGCGGATTTTATCGGCCTCGATACCTGCCTGTCGATCATGCAGGTTCTTTACGAGGGACTGTCGGACAGCAAGTACCGGCCCTGCCCGCTGCTGGTGAAATATGTCGAGGCCGGCTGGCTTGGGCGCAAGACCAACCGGGGGTTTTACGATTATACTCAGACGCCCCCTCGGCCTACGCGTTAGGAAGCATGGGGCTCTGCCCCTAACCCCGCCCCACCTTCAAGCACTGGGGTAGCGCCCCGGGGCGCATCCTTTTAGCCGGTCAGGAACAGCCCGACCAGTACATCCACCACGACCAGCAGTACCGCGCGCCAAGGCCCGACCTCCAGCGCCAGCCGGGTGGCGAACCACTGGAGCCACATCGCCCAGCACAACGCAAAAATGCCGAGCGCCTGGCCTAGCCAGGCCGGCGCCCCCGCCCAGCCCGGCAGCGACGCCGCGAAGAACAGCCCGTACTGCACCAGGTTGCACCAGTTCCAGGCGGCGATGAACAACGGCCAGCGTGACTGTCGTCCCATCGCGGTGGCAATCTGGCGCGACAGCAGGGCGTAGCCGGCCCAACCGATGGCATAGAGCAGGGCCGGCGCCAGGATGTCGTGCGCCGACAGCCCGGAATTCGACGGCGGGGCCGCCGAAAGCCGCAGCACCAGCATCGCCGGCAGGCAGATCGCGGCGGCCCAGAAGCTGGTCGGCGCCGCATCCGGATCGGCGGCGATCCGGCTCAGCCCCTCCGGGCGGCCCCTGGCGAGCAGGACAGCGCCGCCGATGCCGCGGCGGATGCGATCCCCAAGGCCGGCCGGCTCGGATTGCGGCGGAAGCTCGGTCATCCGGGCGTGGCCGGAATGCCGCCAGCCAGCAGCCGGGGAACCAGGATCACCGCCGCGGTGCCTAGATTGATCGCCAGCACCAGCAGGATCGATTTTCCGGGCGGCAGGTCCAACCCCCGCCGAGCCAGGAAGAAATGCAACGTCAGCCCGTAGGCGGCCAGCACGAACAAGGCGAGGATGGCGGAAGAATGGGCGGGAACACCCGCCCGCCAAGCCAGTCCGAAGCCGGCGAACACCAGCACCGCGACCAGGGGAATTGCCCACTGGCACCAGTTGAAGGCGGTGGCGAAACGTGGCCACTGCGCCTCCCGGCTCCATGCCGCGGCCAGCGCGTGGGAAATAACCGGCGGCGCCAGGACCGCCGCCACGGTCATCAGAAAATCGGAAAATGCGCCGCCGACGCCGCCCAACAGGCTCAGTCCGAGGCTGACGCAGGGGAAGGCAAGCAAGGGCGCCAGGCTGGTCAGAAAGGCCTGCCGCGTGTCGCCGAGCCGCGCAAAGCCGGCGGTGCGGAACCGCGCCAGAAGAGCGATGCCGGAGACGACGCGCAACGCGTTGGCCAAGGCGGGCGGCCGCGCCGTCATGCCAGAAAGTCGGCCAGCACGGCCTGATAGACCCGGGCCAGGTCGTGCAGCTCCGAAACCGGCACGCGCTCGTCGGCTTGGTGCATGGTCCCGCCGATTCCGCCGAACTCGGCCACGGGGCAGAATCTCGAGATGAACCGCGCATCCGACGTGCCGCCGCCGGTGTCGAGTTTCGGCTCGACGCCGGTCGTTCGGGCGATGGCGTTGCTCAGCGTCGTCACCATGGCACCGGGCCTGGTCAGGAAACTCTCGCCGCTGATCGTCGTGTCGAGCTCGAACCGGTCGGCGTGCTGGGCCAGGGTCGCGCGCAGCCAGGCGATCAGCGCGGCGCCGGAATGGAGGTCGTTGAACCGGATGTTGAGCGCCGCGTGGGCTGTCGCGGGGATGACGTTGGTCGCCGGGTTGCCGACATCGACGCTGGTCACCTGCAGGCTGGAGGGTTCGAACCAGTCGCTGCCGGCATCGAGCGGCGCCGCGGTCAGGGCGGCCAGGGCGCGGACCAGCCGGTGCACCGGGTTGTCGGCGCGGTGTGGGTAGGCGACATGGCCCTGGCTGCCGTCGATGGCGATGCGCGCGTTCAGGCTGCCGCGCCGGCCGATCTTGATGGTGTCGCCGAGTTTCACCGGGCAGGTCGGCTCGCCGACCAGGCAGAAATCCGGGATGTTTCCGCTTTTCTCCATCCAGTCGAGCACCTTCACCGTGCCGTCGGTGGCGGGACCTTCCTCGTCGCCGGTGATCAGCAGGCTGACCGAGCCGTTTTTCGATGTTTCGAGGTGGCGTGCCGCGGCGGCGACGAAGGCGGCGACGGCACCCTTCATGTCGCAGGCGCCACGGCCGTATAGCACGCCGTCGCGGATTTCACCGCCGAACGGTGGCATCGTCCAGTTGGCGTCGCCCACCGGCACCACGTCGGTGTGGCCGG
>JANXRT010000343.1 GCA_025356735.1 Acetobacteraceae bacterium
CGGAAAACCTTCGGCAGCGGCCAGGCCGGCTTGTAGGTCGCGAGCCGCTCGGCGGCGCGCGGCGATAAAGCCAGCATTCCGGGCGCCGCCTCGCCGCCCAACCCCTTCTGCCAGGACCAGGTGACGACATCGAGCTTGTCGTAGGGCAAGTCCATTGCGAAGCAGGCGGAAGTCGCGTCACACAACGTAAGCCCGGCGCGATCGGCCGGGATCCAGTCGCCGTTCGGCACCCGCACGCCCGAGGTGGTGCCGTTCCAGGCGAACACCACGTCGTTGTCAAAGCTGACCTGGCTCAAATCCGGTAACCGTCCATACGGCGCCTCCAGCACGCGCGCGCCCGGCAGCTTCAGCTGCTTGACGACATCAGTCGCCCACTGCCCTGAAAAACTCTCGAAGGCGATCACATCGACGCCGCGCGCCCCCAGCATCGACCACATCGCCATCTCGATGGCGCCGGTATCGGACCCCGGCACGATCGCCACGCGCCAGCCCTCGGGTAATCCGAGCAGCCGGGCGGACCGGTCGATGACGTCGAGAAGGCGCTTCTTGGGGGCGGCGGCCCGATGGCTGCGCCCAAGCAGCGCGTGGCTCAAGGCGTCCAGCGAGTAGCCGGGACGCTTGGCACAGGGGCCAGATGAAAAGAAGGGATTTTCCGGACGCAATGCCGGCTGCGGCGGTGAGAATGCCATCGTGTGGCTCTCCCTTTCAGAAGAGAAGCACCTCGGTGGGGAGGCGTGGCCCGCCGCGGCAGATAGCGGAGCGACCAAGCGCGGTCAATCCTTCGATGGCGCCGAGGTATCAAAGACGCAAAGTCTGTATCGATGATTCCGCAGGAACAACGAACCGCCTCTATCATTACGGGATTAGAAGAGCTCGCGTTGCCTGAATGGGATCGGGTTGGGTTCTTACCTTGCGCTTTCACGCCGTTACCTGATCGCGTCTGTCGCCGTATTCGGGATCGGGGCAGCGGGCGTTCCCCCCGCCGCCGCGCAGGCGCCCTCCGCCTACGACGAGGTTCGCTTAGGCGTGCTCGCTCACGACGTGGCCTTCGCCGGCGGTGTGGAGCCTGGAGCCGACATCAATCTGGAGCTGACCTCGCCCTCGATCGTCGACCCGGAATGGGGCAGGACACTTCCGGTCTGGTCCCGATGGCTGGTTCATCCACGGCTTCACGCCGGGGTCGAGATCAACACGTCCGGCGCCACCGACAACGCCTATGCCGGCCTGACCTGGACGGCGAACCTCGCCCAGGACCTGATAAGGCCGGGTGACGGCCTGGAATTCAGCTACCTGTTCGGCCCGGCGATCAACGACGGCCATCACCAGGTTGGGCGAGCGGACCGCAAGAGCCTCGGCTCCAACGTCCTGTTCCACCTTGGCGGCGAGATCGCCTATCGCATCACGCCGCGCGTCAGCGTCGGCATCTACTACGATCACGAATCAAACGGCGGCCTTTCACGCTATAACCGAAGCCTGAACGATCTTGGCCTGCGTGTGGCGTATCGGTTTTAGGCCAGGCCCAGGCCGCTTTTTATGCGGCCATCCCAGCCGGAGCGTCGCAGGCCTTGGTACCCATGTCGGCCGGCACCGACACCTCCAGGATCTCGATATCCATCGCGGCATTGGTCTCGTTGTGGCGGACATGGCCGGGGATGAACATCGAATCACCCTCCTCGACGCGGATGGTCCGCCCATCCTCGAACGACAGCTCCACCCACCCCTTGAGCATGTAGATGAACTGCACCCGCACTCATGGTAGTGCCAGCCGGTCGGCCGCGTCATGCCGCCCGAGCCGATCGTCACCTGGGCGCGCATCTTGCCGTCGGTGGCGGCGGTGACCCCCAGATCGCGGTATTTGAAAAAGTCTCGCCGGCCTTTGACGTAGTCGGGCGCGTTTTTCCGGGCGTGGACCGGCTTGCCGGCGGCAGCAGGCTTTTCCAGCGTCGAGCTCGATGCGGTCGTCATGGATCGCTCCTGTTTAACGGAGATTGGAATTCCTGGAGCGACCGATCCGGTCGCCGAGGTCAGCCTAGAACCGAACCTGACGCTTTCGCAACCGATGCGGCTTCACGTTCCTGGGGCCTGAAAACCGACGGCATGGTTGAGCGGCCCGTGCCCGGCACCCAGGCCGGGAGCCGCCACGATCGCCGCCCGCACATAGGCCCGCGCGCGCAGAACCGCGTCGCGCAGCGCCATGCCCTGTGCCAGCCCGGTCGCGATGGCGCTGGCGAGCGTGCAGCCGGTGCCGTGGGTGTGACGGCTTTCGATACGGTCGTCGGCGAACGCCTCGATGCCCTGCCGGGTTGCCAGGATATCGACGACCTGGCGGCCCGGCAGGTGCCCACCCTTCAGCAGCACCGCCGGCACGCCCAGATCGAGCAACGTCCGCGCGGCCGCGTGCATCGCCTCGACGTTCTCGATCTTCATGCCGGTCAGCCGCTCGGCCTCGGGCAGGTTGGGCGTGATCACGCCGGCCAACGGCAGCAGGCCGTTTTTCAAGGCATCCAGCGCCGCCGGATCAAGCAGGCTGGCGCCGCCCTTGGCGACCATCACCGGGTCGAGCACCACCGGAATGCCGGCCGCCTGGCGCGACAGGCAGGACGCAACCGCCGCGATGATGCCGGCATCGGCCAGCATGCCGATCTTGATGCAGTCGGCGCCGATATCCTCCAGCACGACCTCGATCTGCCGAACCACGAAACCCGCCGGCACCGGATGCACCGCATGAACACCGAGCGTGTTCTGGGCGGTGAGCGCCGTGATCGCGGTGGCCGCGTAGCCGCCAAGCACGGTAATCGTCTTAATGTCGCCCTGGATCCCGGCACCGCCGCCGGAATCCGATCCGGCAACGACCAGCACACGCCCGATCATGACGCGGCAGGCCTCAGGCGGAGGCGCCGCCGGTTCGCGCCACCCCGGCGATCATCTCGCACAGGTCATCCACGACCCTCTGGACCTTGGCCTCGTCGTCGGACTCCGCCATCACGCGGATCAGCGGCTCGGTGCCGCTCTCGCGGATCAGCAGCCGGCCGGTGCCGTTCAGGGTGATCTCGGCGGCGGCGATCGCCTTCTGGATGCTGTCATGGCGCAGCGGCGAGCCGCCGGCGAAGCGCACGCTGCGCAGCCGTTGCGGCAGCTTCTTGAACACGCGGCAGACCTCGCTCGCCGGCCTGCCCTGCTCGACCAGCACCGCCAGCACCTGCAACGCCGCGAGCACGCCGTCGCCGGTGGTCGAGAAATCCGACAGGATCATGTGGCCCGACTGCTCGCCACCGACATTGAAGCCGCCCGCCCGCATCTTCTCGGCGACATGGCGGTCACCGACCTGGGTGCGGTGCAGATCAAGGCCGCGGCCGCGCAGAAACGCCTCCAGCCCGAGGTTGGACATCACCGTCGCGACCACGCCGCCGCCGCGCAGCCTGCCATGATCGGACCAGTTGCGCGCGATCAGGGCCAGTATCTGGTCGCCGTCGATCAATTCGCCATGCTCGTCCGCCATCAGCACGCGGTCGGCATCGCCATCGAGCGCGATGCCGAGGTGGGCGCCGTGCTCCAGCACCTGGGCGCACAGGAACTCCGGCACGGTCGAGCCGCAATCCTTGTTGATGTTGAAGCCGTCCGGCTTGACGCCGGCCTCGATCACCGTGGCGCCGAGTTCCCACAGCACCGAGGGCGCCACCTTGTAGGCAGCGCCGTTGGCGCAATCGATGACGATCTTCAGCCCGTCAAGCCGCAATCCGCGCGGAAAACTCGCCTTCGCGGCCTCGATGTAGCGGCCGCCGGCATCCTCCAGACGGTTGGCGCGGCCAAGCTCGCGCGGCATCGCCAGGCGGTCGCTGACGTCCGAGGCCATCAGCGCCTCGATGCGCATCTCCATCTCGTCCGACAGCTTGAAGCCGTCCGGGCCGAACAACTTTATCCCATTATCCTCGAACGCGTTATGCGACGCCGAGATCATGACGCCGATATCGGCCCGCAGGCTGCGCATCAGCATGGCGATGGCGGGGGTCGGCAACGGCCCGACCAGGGTAACGTCCATGCCGGCGCCGATGAAGCCGGCGGTCAGCGCCGGCTCGATCAGATAGCCGGAGATCCTGGTATCCTTGCCGATCAGCACGCGATGCCGATGGTTGCCGCGCGTGAACAGCAGGCCGGCGGCCTGGCCCAGCCGCAGCGCCATTTCCGCCGTCATCGGATCGACGTTGGCCTTGCCGCGAATACCGTCGGTTCCGAACAACCTTCGCGCGTGGTTCATCGTTTTGACCCCGAAGATGCAAGGGCAGGCAGCAACGCAACCCGTCGCGTAACCATTACAGCAAAACCGCTACCATCGAACAACATTTCACTTTGCATCACGTCAATGCCTTCTGCATACGAACGGCTTGAATGGTCTCATTGACATCATGCACCCTAAGAATTGATGCACCCTGCCGCAAAGCATGAAGCGCCGCCGTCACGGAGCCGGAAACGCGTTCCGACGGCGAGGCTATACCCGTTATCTTGCCAATAAATGATTTTCTTGAAACACCTACGAGAACAGGATGAGGCAAATTACATAGAAGAAATAAACTCTTAAGCAACTCCAGGTTATGATCCATCGTCTTCGCGAAGCCAATTCCCGGGTCGATCACGATGGAGTGTGCTTCTACACCCATTCGGCACACGGTCTCAACTCTCAATGCAAGTTCTGTCGCCACCTCAACCGTCACGTTCTTGTAGGAAGCCAGGCTGTTCATCGTCATGGGATCGCCGCGCATGTGCATCAGCACGATCCTGGCGCCGCGTCTGGCAACAACGCCTACGGCATCGGGGTCATGGCTCAATCCCGAAATGTCGTTGACGATCACCGCCCCCGCATGCAGGGCGAGCTCCATGGTCGACGCATTGCGGGTATCGACCGACACGCGCACACCCGCCTGCGCCAGGGCACGAATAACCGGAATAACGCGGGACTGTTCGATTTCCGGCGATGTCGGCATGGAACCGGGACGGGTGGACTCGCCGCCGACATCAAGGATGTCGGCCCCAGCCCGCGCCATCGTCAGCCCCGCCTCGACCGCCGCCATAAGGGTTGCAAACCGTCCGCCATCGCTGAAGCTGTCGGGCGTGACGTTGAGGATCGCCATGATCGCCGGCTGATCCCAGTTCAGACCGGCCCATGCGGGCGGACGTTGCGTCAATGCCCTAAGGACATCCTGCCAGCCTGAGGGTATGTCGGAAGCCGGAACCACGGTGCTTCCGGAGGCGCTGATTAGCTTTGCCAGGGTGAAGCCCAAAGGGCCGCCGCGTAGCGGCAACGCCGCTGGAAACTCACCCACATCGGGAACGAAGCCTAAGGGTAAGATAAGGCCAGGGCTCTGCCCTGGACCCGCAACGGGGCGACCGTCGCCCCTTTGATCCCCCATACTAAGTGAGGCGCACCGGGGCGCCACCCCG
>JANXRT010000358.1 GCA_025356735.1 Acetobacteraceae bacterium
GCCAGCGCCTCCTTGCCGGTGCCGCTCTCGCCCAGCAGCAGCACGGACACGTTGGCGCCGGCGATCTTCTCGACCGTGCGGCAGGCCTTCAGCATGCCCTCGTTGGCGGTGATGATGCGCTTGATCGGCGATCCGCTCGGCGCCTCCGCCAGGCGGCGGTTCTCCTGCTCCAGGTCGTGCAGCGCGCGCGCCAGCGCCTCCTTGCCGGTGCCGCTCTCGCCCAGCAGCAGCACCGTGACGTTGGCGCCGGCGAGCTTCTCGATGTCGCGGCAGACCTTCAGCATGCTGTCGGCACGGGTGATGATGCGCTCGATCGGGGAGCGCGCCGGGGTCGCCGCCAGCCGCCGGTTCTCTTCCTCCAGGCGATGCAGGTTGAAGGCGCGCGCGACGATGGTGCGTAACACGTCGATCTCCGCCGGCTTCTCGCAGAAATCGTAGGCACCGGCGGCGATCGCGCGCAACGCGACGCGGCGTTCGCCGTTGCCGGTGACGACGATTACCTTGACCGACGGGAACGCCTGCTGCATGGCGATCAGGGTGGCGAAGCCCTCGCTGACGCCGTCAGGATCGGGCGGCAGGCCAAGATCCATGATGACGACGGCCGGCCGTTCGCGCTGGGCGAAGGTCATCGCCTGCTGCCGGTCGCCGGCCAGCAGCACCTCGAAGTCTGGAAACGCCCATCGGTACTGGGACGCCAAGCCTTCGTCGTCCTCCACGATCAGCAGTTTGGCCTTCGACATCTTCCGCCCTATCGCGTCGACAGCCAGGCCGGCAGCGCAACCTGCGCCGGCAGAAGCTCACCCGGGAATGCATTCCGCTCTCCTTGTGCCGGGTCCGGTAGCAGGGACCGGACGGAAGGCAGCAGCAGCCGCATCGTCGTACCCTCCCCGAGCCGGCTCAGAACCAGCAGGTCACCGCCGGCGTCTCTTAGCAGTTCACGCGCCTGAAAGGCACCAATTCCGTGTCCGTCCGGCTTGGTCGACCGGAACGGCCGAAACAACTCGTCACGGATGAACTCCGGCGACATGCCGCCGCCGTGATCGACCACCTCGACGATCACGCTGACCGGCTCGTGACGCACCCGAAGCCGGATCGTTCGACCAACGTGGGCCATCGCCGCGAGATCGCCGGATGCGTCCGTGCCCATGTCCTTGCCCGTGTCCTTCGTGGGATCGGCATCCGCGAGCCTGTCCGCCGCACCGACCGCGACACTTGCCGCCGCCGGGCGGGTCGCCTCGGCCGCATTGTTGAGCAGATGCGTTACCACGGCGTCAAAGGACTCGCCGTCGATCGCGACGATGGCGGACCGCCCGTCGGACTCGATATCGACATGAATGCCATGGCTGCGCCGGAATCCGGCGACGATGTCGTCGAGCCGCTCGGCCGGCACGATCTGGGTGCGGCCGATTTCCTTCTCGCGGTCCTGCACCTTTGCCAGCAGCCGGGTGATCCTGGCGACCGAGGCGCGGACCGTCTTCAGCATGTCTCGCTGGAACTCGGGGTTTTCGGCGTGCTTCTCGGCGTTGGCCAGCAGCATGGTGAGCTGGCCCGAAACGTTCTTGATGTCATGGATGACGAAGGCGAAACGCTTGCCATGGTCGCGCAGGTGGCGGGTCTCGATCAGCGTCTCGGCGGCGCGTTGCTCGGCGACGTGGCTCGCGACCTGCCGGCCGACGATGCGCAGCAGGGCGAACACCTCGCGGTCGAGCTTGAAGCTGGCGCGCGGGCGGGCTACCAGCACGAAGCCGATCTGCTGGCCGCGATGGCTGAGCGGTACCCCCAGCCACAGGCCCGGCACCTCCCGCGCGAGGTCCGCCTTGTCGCTCAGGCTATCGAGTTCGACTACCCATTCGCCGCCGCGGAAGCGTTCGATCAGGGAGTTGCCAGGCAGCACCGGGGCGGTGACGGCCGGCAGGTTCCACGACCCACCCCACAGGAAGGCAGCGTCTCCGGGGTCGCGCACGAACAGCAGGCCAGCCGGGCTGTCCACCACCTCGGCCACCGCGCGGATGGCGCGGGTCGGCAGCGCGACATGGCCCTTCTGGGCCGAAAGCGTTTCGATGCAACGCTGCCACTCACGCTGGTAGTCGTACCGGCGGCTGAAGAAGTTATCGACTAGCAGCGCCTGCATGCGGGACCGGATCGAGCTGGAAGTCAGCAGCACGGCGATCATCAGCACGCCGCCGGCGATGATCGTCACCTCGGCGACGACGCCCCATTGCGCGCCGCCGCGACGGAAGATCTCGCCGGTCAGCGACAGGCCGAGCAGCAGCAGGCCACTGGCTACCAGCGTCGCGCTGTGGAAGACCACCGATCGCGAGACATGGATATCGATTGACCAGCGCCGGTTGCGCGCCGCCGCCATGGCGATGAACGGCGCAGCCAGCGCGGTGATGCTGGCGCGCCCCTCGAACAGGGGCAGCGACATCCGCCGGAACAGCACGGCGTCGGCATAGAGCACCACATCATAGAGATAGACACCGGCAAGGGCGACGCAAAGCAGGTTGACGTGCCAGCGATAGTCTGGCGCCGTATTGAAATAAAGGTTCTCGATCAGGAGAACGTTGCAGACGGCGAAGCCAAGCCTTGCCGCGATGCCGATCGACCATATCGAGAAGGTCGGGCGTCCCGACAGCACGTCGAACACCGGCATGACGCCGATCAGGAACACTGCCAGCAGTCCCATGGTGACGAAGGCCTGGGTAAGCTGGCGATTTCGCACCGTCGAGCGGCGATAGAGATGCAGGATGAAGCCGTACCAGGCCACCGAGCGCGCGAGTTCAAGCCAGCCGGAGACGCCCTCGAACGGCTGGTCCGGCGACAGGGCCACCGACCCTGCCCACAGCGCCGTGACCAGGCAAGCTCCGCCGAGCCAGAACACCGTTCGGCTGTGCTGATGGCGCAGGAACAGCAGGACGGCAAACAGCCCATAGAACAGGGCGCAGGCGCCATGCAGCCATGACATCGTGGGGATGTCTAAGATCATTCCAAGCCAAACCTTGCCAGCTTACCCAGACCTTGCCGCCTTGCCCGCCACCGAGCGGCGCGGCCACTGCCCCGCGACCCACCGGCGTGGCAACCGTCTATCGTGAACCTTCTTGAAACAGGATGACACGAACCGTCGAAAGCAGGATGACGAAGTCGAGCAGGAAAGATCGGTTCTTCACGTAATAGAGGTCGTATGAAAGCTTTTCCCGCGCATCCTCGACCGAGGCGCCGTAGGGGAAGTTTACCTGCGCCCAGCCGGTTATGCCCGGCTTGACATAGCTGCGATTGTCGTAAAACGGGATCAGGTGGCCCAGCTGCTCGACAAAATGCGGCCTTTCCGGGCGGGGACCGATGAAGCTCATCTCGCCGCGCACGACATTCATCAGCTGCGGCAGCTCATCGATTCGGGTCGACCGGATAAAGCCGCCGATGCGGGTGACACGGCTATCCTTCTGCGACGCCCATAGCGGCTTGCCGCCCAGTTCCGCGTTGCTCGACATGCTGCGGAACTTGAGCAGCGTGAATCTCCTGCCGTGCAGGCCGACACGTTCCTGCCGGTAGAACAGGGTGCCGGGGCTGTCGAGCTTGATCAGTAGGGCGATAACAAGCATCAGCGGCAACGTGAGCAACAAAAGCGTCAGGCTGCACGCGATGTCGGACACCCGCTTGACGATCCGATCGACCCGGCCGTTGACGAAGCCCTCGGAAAACATCAACCACCTGGTATCCAAGCGGTCGAGGTTGATCTTGCCGAGATGCTGCTCCCAGAAGCCGCGGTCGTTGAAGACCCGTATTCCGCGCAGCTTGAGATCGAGCAGCCGGTCGGGATCGAGCGGGCATCCGTCATCCGCGTGGTTGTTCGCCAACCGCAAGGTCTCGTCGCTCGCCAGGTCGTCATCGTCGGTGACGACAATTCCCCAGACGTTCCGCGCACGTAGCATTTCGGCCAGGGGCGTGGTTTCATTGGGCATCGCGGCAAAAAGCGCCGCCGTTTCCATCGGGGAAACCACCTGGAAGAGGCCGCCGTGGCGCGCCTCGATCAGATCGCAGGTCTGCGCCGCCCGGGAGCCGCTGCCGAGGATCCAGACGCGGCGGACAAATAGGCTCTGGCCGACGGCGAGGCTGAACATCCAGCGGGTGGCCGAGATGCAGACGATCCAGGCGAGCAGGCTTTTCGCCAGCCAAAGCAGGTAGTTCTCGCTCAGGCTGATGTCGGCGAACTGGCTGATGATCAGCAACGCCGGCGATGCGAGCAGTCCCGCCAGGATCAGGTCGCGCAGCAGGCGGCGCGGCTTGCGGCAGGCCTCGATGCGGTAGGCGCCGATCAGGACCGCGCTGATGCCGATCGTCACCGCCAGCATCGCCGCGAGGTTGACCGCGTGGGCCGAGGTGATCGCCAGGGCGGAGCCCGCATTGGTTGCGGAGAAGACCAGGCCATAGAAGACGACGAACATCACGGCGCATTCGGCAAACCAGAGGAAAGCGATCTCTTTCACAACGTGACGACCGAACGACTGCACCGGATAGACCTTTCAAGGGGAGGCGATCCTCGCCGCACGGCGATCGCCTTGAAACTAAATGAATTTGTGTTCCCGATGGGGTTTCCGACGCATCGGCAACCTTCTCGGCGTAGATTCGAACGGCGGGACGAGGCTCGGTGCTTTATGAACCCGCAGACAATGCATGTTGAATGAATACGATGTTATGGCAACGACTTCAACGGTGGATGTGAGACAGGTTGATTACGAAGTAGAAAGAAAGGATCAACTTACAGCGAGATTCAGTGTGTCGGCATTTCGAGATGAAACCATATCGGAACCGGATCGCTACGGATATGATGTCGGTTCGACTGCAGGGCGGCTTGCAGCTTCCGCCACGTTTCCGACGTGTGGGTGACGAAGGATAGCTCTGGCTTCGCCCGTGGAACCGTGCGTCGCCGTTCGCTGGCCGGGAGAGCCACGGTTCAAATTTTAAATTCGGGCATTCCTGCCGTTTTCCTTCTGATATGCGGGTGCGGTCAGGTAACGGATCGCAGTCTGATAATGCGGCGACTGCATCGCACTCTCCCGACCCTTGTTGCAACAGAAATCGAACAGGATCGGCGGATTGATCAACCTGTGCGATAAATGGACGACAACTCCGTGACTTGGGTGTAACGGAGGGTCGTGCGGCCAGGAGCGAGCCGCAACCGAATAGATTTCTGGCATTCACCGTCCCGGACGGGCTATGTAAAGCATTGCGTAAGCCGGGCCGTTGTATACAACCGCGGGCAAATGCCGCGGTCTCTTTTATAATTGGGGTTTCAGTGATCAAACTCAGGCCTGCCGGCACAACGGCCAATTTTCCTGCGGCAGGCGTTCTGCTCGCGGCGGGCTTTCTGCTCACGGCATTAGGCGGCTGCAACCAGATCGGCCCTTCGGGAAACACCACGGACCTGCCGGCGCAGGCGCCCGCGATGACGGCCTCCTCGGACTACGTGATCGGGGCCGCCGATGTGATCGACGTCTTTGTCTACCGGTCTCCAGATCTGAGCATGCAGGGACTGGCGGTGCGGCCGGACGGACGTATCTCGCTGCCGCTGGTCGAGGACATCGTCGCCGCCGGCAAGACGCCGACCAAGCTTGCCCGGGAGGTCGAGAACAAGCTGCGCAAATACGTCCAGGATCCGACGGTGACGGTCATCGTGCGCAACTTCGTGGGCCCGCTGGAACGCCAGATCCGCGTCATCGGTGAGGCCGCTGAGCCGCACGCCATTCCCTATCGGGACCATATGACGGCGCTTGATGTCGTCATCGAGAGCAAGGGCCTGACCAAGTTCGCTGCCGGCAACAGCGCGGTGGTGATCCGCCGCTACGGCAGCGCCGAGCAGAAGACGATCAAGGTGCGCCTGAACGATCTGGTAAAGAACGGCGATATCAGCCAGAACATCGAGATGGAGCCGGGCGACACGCTGATCATTCCAGAAACCTGGTTCTGAACGTAGAACGGCCATGGAAAACATTCGCGCATTCCTGCGCCAGCATCTGGTCTCGGCCTGGCGACGGCGCTGGTTCGGTGTCGCCGCCGCGTGGATACTTTGCGGCATCGGCTGGGCTACGATCTATGCCCTACCCAACCAGTACGAATCGAACGCTCGGCTGTATGTCGATGCCGATGCGGTGCTGACCCCGCTGCTGAAGGGCCTGGTCGCAGACTCGGCGCCGGTCAGCCAGCTCGACGTGCTGCAGCGAACCCTGCTCAGCGGCCCCAACCTCGAGAAGCTGATCGGCAAGACCGACCTTGATCTCACGATCGCCCGGCCGGGAGACCGCGAGAGCCTGATCCAGAAGCTTCAGTCCAGTATCAAGGTGGTGTCGCAGACCCGCAACCTGTTCACGATCTCCTATCGCAACGCCAACCCGAAGACCGCCTACGACGTGGTGCGCACGCTGCTCACCATCTTCATTGAGAGCGCGACCGGCGGCAACCGGACCGACATGGACAATGCCAGGCGCTTCCTCGAGCATCAGATCTCGTCCTACGAGCAGCAGCTTCGTGCCGCCGAGCGGCGCCGTGCCGACTTCCGCAGCAAGTACATGGACATCTTGCCGCCGGACGGGGTCGGCGGGGGAACCACCGCGGTCGAGGCGGCGCGCGCCAATGCCCGCCAGATTGAAGGGCAGCTGATCGATGCCAAGATGAAGCGCGACGCGCTCAAGCTCGAACTCGCCGCCACCCCTCAGCTGCTGGTGGTCGAGCGCGGCGCCGCCTATCCGGGCGGCCCGGCGGGCCCGATCAGCCGCATGGCGGAGGCGGTGCAAGAGCTGAGCGACCTTCGGCTGCGCTATACCGACGTGCACCCGGACGTCATCGCGCTGCGCAAGCGCATCGCCGACATGAAGGCCAACGGCACCGGCGGGGCGCCTATGGGAATGACCGGGGCGGGAGCGGGGGCGCCGCGTGCCGACGGCAAGGACCGCTCGCTGCCCAACCCGGTTTACGACCAGCTCAAGATACGCCTGCTGGATGCGGAGAGCCAGGTCGCCTCGCTCGACCGCCAGACCGACGAGGCTGGCAAGTCGCGCGACAGGATCGAGAAGATACAGCGCGAACAGCCAGGCCTGTCGGCCGAGTATCAGAACCTTGACCGCGACTACAACGTGCTGCGGAAAAACTACGAGGAGCTGCTGAACCGGCTGCAGTCGGCCAACATCGCCCAGGCCGCCGACACCCAGGCTGATCAGGTCAAGCTGCAGATCGTCGATCCACCGCAGGTGTCGCGCATTCCCGTGGCGCCCAACCGGCTGCTGCTGGTGCCGGCCATCCTCCTGGCCGGCCTCGGCGCGGGCATAGCCGTGCCGATCGGCATGGCGCAGCTCGATCGGTCGTTCACCACCGTCGAGGATCTGCGCAGCGTCGGCTTTCCGGTGCTGGGCGGCATCTCCCTGCTGGCCAGCGTGTCTCGTCGGACCCGTATCCTCACCGGTCTGCGGTTCTCCCTGGCGGTGATGCTGCTGGTTGCCGTGTTCGGCGGAATTTTCGCCCAGGTGCTGCGTGCCTCGGCCACCATCTAGTATGGAACCCGCATGACCGCCAAGTCGCCAAACCTCATCGAGCGCGCCGCGGCTCAGCTGCTCAAAAGCGGCAACGTCGACAGCTCGGTCGCCAGCCTGCTGGACCAGGGCAAGCCGTCGCCGCCTGATTCTGCCCGGATGCCGGAAGCGACGGTCAACCTGATGCCAGGCTCCTCGTTTCCCCAGGCACCGCCGGCTCTCGCTTCGGGCCTCGAGGCGATTGCCAGGATCGCGCGGCCGGCAGTCGACCCCGACGCTGCCGTCGCGCGCCCGCAAACGGTGCCCGACCTTCCGATTTCTAGCCTTCCGGTCGTCAAGCCCACTGCTGTCAGGCTTGAATCCCTCCATTATGCGGCGATCGACACGCCCAAGCCCGCCTCCGGTGCTGCGGGCCGGATCGCGGCGCCACCGCCAGGCGAACCTGCCGCCTCGCCTGCGGTCCAGCTTGTCGGCCGAACCGCCTTGGACGGCGCCGGACTGATTGACTGGGAGCACTCGCGCAGCCGCGTCTCGGAGGAGTTCCGCGTTTCTCAACGCCAGATCCTGCGCAACGCCGTGTCGCCGGAGACGGCCGGCAACGGTAACGGCAACCTGATCCTGATCACCAGCTCGCGTCCAGGCGAGGGCAAAAGCTTCGTCGCCCTCAACCTCGCGGCCAGCATCGCGCGCCAGGGCGACCACGACGTGCTGCTGGTGGATGTCGACCACAAGCCCGACTCCCTCGGCACCCGGCTGGGCCTGAGTGACAACCGCGGGCTGCTCGACCTGATGACGGATGCGACCCTCGATCCCGACCAGCTCATCGTCAGGACCTCGATCGACAACCTTTCGATCCTGCCAATCGGCCGCGGCGGCGAGCGCAGCCCGGAACTGTTCGCCAGCCGTCAGGCGACGCGGCTGATACAAAGCCTGGGCCGACGCTATGCCGGCCGCCTCGTGGTGCTGGACGCACCGCCTTGCCTGGCAACCAGCGAACCCGGCGCGCTGGCGCCGATCGTCGGCCAAGTGGTGCTGGTGGTTGAGGCGGAGAAGACGCAGCGCGAGGAGGTCGAGTCGGCGCTCGACCTGATCCAGACTTGTCCGACCATAACGCTGCTGCTGAACAAGGTTCAGCAGAACAACCGTCACGGCTTCGGCGCCTACTCGGCGCCCTACGCGCAGCCCTACGGCCTGTGAGGCCTGACCCCGCACGAGGCAAGCAGCATGGTGAACGCCGCCCACGGGCCGGTCTCGTGACTGCCTGCAACCCCATCCCCCCTGCAGCCTCGGGCCGGGGCGCGCGCCGCCTGGGCGCTTTCGGGCTGGTCGCGGGGAGCCTCGTCAGTTCGGGTGCCGCGCACGCGCTGCCGCTCACTGACGCGTTGACGCCGTCGCTGGTGGCACCCTTCCTCGATCTCAACGGGACCAATCCGGCGCTGCCGGGCGCCACCGACCTCACGCCCTATCTCGGGCCGCAGGGTGCCTTCACCGGCGTGGTGCCGCCCGGCTTCACGTTCACGCCGCGCATCGGCGCGCAAACCGGCTACAGCAGCAACGTGCTGGCCTCGCCGACCGATCCGCGGGCGGACTGGGTCAACTACCTGTCGCCGGGCATATCCGTGACTGCCAACACATCCCGCGTCGAGGCGCGGCTCGACTACTCCCCGACGCTCGGCATCTACGCCAGGACGCCGGGGCAGAACTTCCTGAGTCACAGCTTCACCGGCAACGGCCAGGTGACCGTGGTCAACAACCTGTTCTACGTCGATCTTCGCGGCTTCGCCGGCGTGCAGCCGCGCAACGGCGCCGGCTTCGGTGGCACCAACGGGTTTGGCGGCGGTGCCACCGGCGGGGGCAACATCAACAACGGCGGCGCCGCCGGCCTGCCGTTGAACCAGCTCGCGCAGACCACGAGCTTTTCGATCACGCCCTATCTGCTGCACCGGTTCGGCGACATCGGCACCATGAAGGCGGGCTACTCGCTCAGCGAGTCGACCAGCAGCCCGATAACCGGCTTCGGCGCGCTGCCGTTCTTCTCCGGCGGCACAGCGGCGCTGGCCGGCAACTCGCACTTGGTGACCAACCAGGAGGTCATCCAGTTTCAATCCGGCGAGGTCCTGGGCCGTGTCAACGACCTGTTCATCGTCAGCGCGAGCCAGTATTCGGGATCGGGCGTCGCCAACGGCGGCTACCAGAACTTCATCTCGAACCGGGTCGGCTACGCATTGACCCGCAAGGTCACGCTGTTCGCCGAAATCGGCGTCGAGGACATCCGCTACAATGGCGTGCCGCCGACTCGTATAACGGATGGCACCTGGCTGGTCGGCACACAGCTGACACCCAATGCCGACAGCTCGTTCTCCATCGGCTACGGCCACAAAAGCGGCACCGACTCGGTGCAGGCCGATGGTTCCTACCAAATCACGCCGCGGCTGCGGGTGGCGGCGAACTACTCCACCGGCATCGGCAACGAGCTTACCCAGCTGCAGAATACGGTTGCGGTGTCCGACCTCGACCGTCAGGGCGGGCTGGTCAACGCGCTGACCGGCGAGCCGCTGTTCACCGCGGTCGGCACGGCCGGCTCGAACAATAATCTTTATCGCACCAAAACGCTCACCGGCAGCGCCACCCTGGCGCTCGACCGCGACATAGTGACCCTGTCGGTATCGCAGTATGACCAGACCCTGCTCGCGACCACCGCCGGCACTCCGGCCGGGATAGGCAACGGCGGGTCCAGCAGCGGCTATTCCGGACAGGCGTCGTGGACCCATGAACTGTCGTCGGTGCTTTCGTCGACGAGCAACCTGTATTACGGAACCCAGCAGGGCTTCAACGGCATCGCGGGCGAGCAGAAAAGCTTCTCGGCGCATTTGACATTGCAGTACCAGCTGACCCAGACGCTGACCTTGTCCGGCCAATACAGCTATTACCAGCGCGACTCGCCCGTGGCGCTACTGAACTTCAACCAGCATCTGGCCCTGCTCGGCTTCAACAAGACGTTCTGATCGAACCGCCGTGTACGAAAAATACTATCGACTGAACGCGATCCCGTTTCAGCTCACGCCCGACAGCCGGTTCTTTTTCGGCAGCAGCGGCCATAGCCGCGCGATCTCACACCTGGTTTATGGCCTGTCGCAGGCCGAGGGCTTCATCATCATCACCGGCGAGGTCGGCGCTGGCAAGACCACGCTGGTCGAACAGCTGTGGTCGCAGCTCGACCGCCAGACCTACGTGATCTCACGCGTTGTCACCACCCAGGTCAGCGGCGACGACCTGCTGCGCCTGGCGCTGGCCGGTTTTGGGGTCGAGGAGCCGGGCGCCGACAAGGCAACACTGCTGCGCCGGTTCGAGGCCGTGGTGCAAAGCCACCGTGCCGCCGGGCGGCGCTGCCTGCTGGTGGTGGACGAGGTCCAGAACCTCACCTTCGCCGCGCTGGAGGAGTTGCGGATGCTTTCCAACATCACGGTCGATGGCCGGGCCTCGGTGCAGACCATCCTGCTCGGCCAGCCGCAGTTCCGCCCGACCCTGGCCAGCATGGATCTCGAGCAGCTGCGCCAGCGCGTGCTCGCCTCCTACCATCTCGGCCCGATGAGCGAGGCCGAGACCCGCGCCTACGTCGAGCACCGCATGAAGACCGTCGGCTGGACCGGGCTCAATCCGTATTGGGACGACGCGGCGTTCGTCGCCGTGTTCCGCCGCACGCTCGGCATCCCGCGACGGATCAACACGCTGTGCTCGCGCGTGCTGCTGTATGGCTCGCTGGAGGAGGCGACCACGATCACCGCCGACATGGTCGAGGAAACCGCCAACGAGCAGGTCCAGGACCTCGGCGCCACGTCGCTAGGGTCGCGCGGCGATGCGGCGACGGAGGCCGCCGCCTCGAATGCCGCCGGATCGGGCGCCCGGGCGCTCGACAGCCAGGGCGTGGCGCGTCGGGTCGAGGTGCTCGAGCAGGGCTTGGCGCGCCAGGAGCGGGCGTTCCGCCGGTTGATGGACATGGTCAGCACGCTGGTGGAGCAACCGCGGTGATCGAGAATGCGATGACGGTCGATGTCGAGGACTATTTCCAGGTTCAAGCGTTCGCGGGATGCATTCGCCGCGAGGATTGGGATCGCCTTGCCCGCCGGGTCGAGGCGAACACCGACCGCATCCTGGCGCAGTTCGACGGTGCTGGTGTGCGGGCGACGTTCTTCACCCTGGGCTGGGTGGCCGTGCGCTATCCCGCCTTGGTCCGGCGCATCGTCGCCGCCGGCCATGAGCTGGCGAGCCATGGCTGGGAGCATGTCCTGGTGCACGACCAGACCGCTGCCGAGTTCGGCGCCGACATCGGGCGCACCCGGAAGCTGCTGGAGGATGTCGGCGGCAGCGCCGTGACCGGCTATCGTGCCGCGACGTTCTCGATCTCGGCCCGCACGCCGTGGGCGTTCGACCAGCTGGCCGAGCAGGGCTACCGCTACAGCTCCAGCATCTACCCCGTGAAACACGATCTGTACGGCATGCCGGATGCCAGCCGCACGCCGTTCCGGCCCGCCGGCGGCCCGGTATGGGAAATCCCGATGACGACGCTGCGCATCGCGGAGCGCAACCTGCCCTGCTCCGGCGGCGGCTATTTTCGGCTGCTGCCTTATCCCCTGTTCCGCCTCGGCCTGTCGCAGGTGAACCGGCGGGAGCGGCGTCCGGGCATCTTCTACTTCCATCCATGGGAGATCGATCCCGGACAGCCGCGCATTGAAGGCGCCGGCCTGCGGTCGCGGCTGCGGCATTACGTCAACCTCCGCAAGACCGCCGGCCGGTTGGATCGGCTGCTGCGCGACTTCGCCTGGAACCGCATGGACCACGTGTTTTCCGACATTCTGCAGCCGGTTTCGGTGCCGGCCGAATAGCCTTCTGAGCCTGATTTCATTATCGGAACCCCATTCGCATGACGCTTGTGCTGAGGACGCTCGACCTCGCGACCGAGCCCGCCTGGGACCGGTTCGTCCACTCGACGCCGTCCGCCAGCTTCTTTCATCTGTCCGGCTGGCGCCGGGTGATCGAGCAGGCGTTCGGCCATCGCACGCTGTACACGGTGGCGGAGCGCGACGGCGCCATCGTCGGCGTGCTGCCGCTGGCGCAGGTCCGCACCGCCCTGTTTGGCAATACGCTGATCTCGGTGCCGTTCTGCGTGTATGGCGGCCCGGTGGCGGTCGATCCGGAGACCGCCCGCGCGCTGGCGGACCATGCCGCCGGGCTGATGCGGCAGTGCGGCGCCAGCGCGGTCGAGTTCCGCTACCAGGATGAAGTGGAAAGCGACTGGCCGACCCGTTCCGACCTGTACGTCACCTTCCGCAAGCCGATCGATGCGGATGACGAGAAGAACATGAAGGCGATCCCGCGCAAGCAGCGCGCGATGGTTCGCAAGGGCAGCCAGAACGGGCTGGTATCGACCGCAAGTCAAAACACCGACGCGCTGCATCGGATTTACGCTGAAAGCGTGCGCAACCTCGGCACGCCGGTGTTCGCGGCGCGCTATTTCCGGCTGTTGGCCGA
>JANXRT010000361.1 GCA_025356735.1 Acetobacteraceae bacterium
CCCGGGGCGCTACCCCAATGCTGAAGGTGGGGCGGGGTTTGGGGCAGAGCCCCAACGTTCTGCCACAACGTCCGCGTCTCAGCCGCCGGATCGTCCTCAACGCGGCAGACACGGTCCAACACCAGCGTGGCGCGTCGATCCAGCGCATAAGCTGGCCATTCCGGAACCGAAGTCGGAATGCCGGTGCGCGCGAAGCTGGCCCATATGCCCGACATCGTCGCCGCCAGGGCAGGCGCGCCAGCGTCACGATCGGCCGGCGAAAGCAGTTCCACCGTGTCGAAGGTAAACGGCACGTCCATAGCGTGTGGCGATTTGAGCCGCCCATCGAAGGCGGACGTTTCCCAGGCGAACGAATAGAAATAGGTCGGCGCCTGCGCTGCGGCGACGCGCCGCTCCGCCAACGTCAGCGAGCGTAGCCGGTAGTTGCAGTCGGTCAGCATGGCGATCAGCCGGTCGGCGGGGCTTTTGCCGGGCATCAGCCGTCGATAGAGTTCCAGCACCCGGTCGGCCGCGCCGCCCGCCACCGCCGCTACCCGGCGGGCGAGTTCGTCCTCGGTCAGCGTGCCGTGCCAGACCGCGTCGTCCTCCGCCAGGAAGAGCGACGCCTCGTCCTTGGTGTCGCCGATCAGCAGCGGGATATCGGCTGACACTTTCGGCGCGTCGGGGTCGAACGGGTGGCATGGCACGATCGTGCCATCGACTACCGGGCCAAACGGGTAACGGTCGAACAGCGGCCACGGCGAGGGTCCGAGCGCCTTGGTCGCCGGCCCGATCGCCGCGATCAACTGCTTTACCGGCATGCGCTGCAACTCACCCATCTGCGTGCCTGCGAGCCCGAGCTCGCGCAGCACGAGTTCGGTCAGGGCCAGCGCGCGGTCCCGCTCGCGCAGCCGGATCACGGCGCCGCTCTGCGCGATCGCCCGATGGAACAGGCCGCGCGCCGCCGGCATCGCCATCAGCGTGCTGACCTTGCCGGCGCCGCCGGACTCGCCGAAAATCGTGACGTTGCCGGGGTCGCCGCCAAATCCCGAGACATTGTCGCGCACCCATTCGAGCGCCGCGATCATGTCGAGCGTGCCGGCATTGCCTGAGGCCGCGAACTCCGCCCCGCCGATCTCCGACAGGTCGAGATGGCCGAAGATGTTCAGGCGCTGGTTGACGGTGACCACCACGACATCCTGCCGGGCGGCGAGGTTGGTGCCATCGACGCGCGCGCCGTTGGCCGAGCCGAACGAGAACGCGCCGCCATGCAGCCACACCATCACCGGCCGCCGCGCGCCGTCGAGGCCCGGCGTCCACAGGTTGAGCGTCAGGCAATCCTCGCTTTCCGGCGTCGTGTCAGGCGGGCTGGCGAAATTCCCCAGTTCCGGGCGGCGGCTGAACCCGACCCGTGATTGCGGCGCCTGTGCGGTATAGGCCAGCGCCTCACGCGTGCCGGTCCATGGCACCGGCGACCGTGGCGGCATGAACCGGCTAATCCCGGAGGTGTCGGCGCCGTAGGCGACACCCTTGAACGATACGATATGGTTGATCATGGCGCCGCGCAGCCGCCCGTGCTTCGTTTCGACTTCCGTATTCATCCCGGGTCCCCTAGTCTGATCCAGGTGGCATTCGAAGCCAGTGTGCCAAATGGGTCAATCGCGCCGGATCAATCGCTGTCATCTGCGGGGCGGCCGAACATGCAGGGATGCCGAAATTGTCGTGGAGCGGAACCGTTCGACCCGATTTGCCCCTGCCGCACCTGTTCCTGTTTCCCGGCATGGGCGGCTACGATCCCGACTTCTGTCGGCTTGGCGCCCTGTGCGCGAAGGAGGCGAAAGCCGCGGTCATTATCTATCCGCACTGGACGGAACTGCTGCGCAGGCCAGATTTCAATCTCGAAGCGCTGGTCAGCCTTGCCGCGGCACAGATCGTGGCGTGCTCGCCGGTCGGGCCAATCCTGCTCGCCGGCTACTCGTTCGGCGGCATTGTCGCCTTCGCGGTCGCGCAACGGATGCGCGGGCTTGGCCTGGTGGTCGGATTTCTCGGCCTGCTCGACATCGAGGCCCGGCCCGGCAATGACGATGCGACCGGCGCCACCCGTCCGGCGATGACCCGAGCACAGGAACTGGTCGGCTTTCTGGCCGCCGTGCGGCGAGGAGAGGGGGCGGGACGGATGGCCTACGTGGTCTCCCGCAGGCTGGTCAGCCCGCGATGGAAGCCGTTGCTTCGGCTCTACTCCCGCATCCCGCGTTGGACATTACCCGGAAAGTTCGGCAACTACCTCGATCGTGATCTGCTGTTCTGGCACTTTCGGCCGTTGCTGCGACAATGGGCGGCGGTGCGTGACGCTGCGTCGCCGATCGACGCCGCGTCATTTCTGTTCCGCACGACACAGCATGACGCGGCATTGCCGGACCATCTCGGCTGGGCATCGCTTTGCCGTCGCCTGATGGTGGTGCGGCTGCCCGGAACCCATCTCAGCCTGGTCGGGGCGTGCCTGCCGCAACTCGGCGCCGCGTTTCGACAGGCGATCGGCGATGCACAAGCTTCGGTCCAAAACGCCGAACAAGGACCAGATTTCAGCGCCGCCGGATCACCTGACCTCGTTGGCGTCGCGGCTCATCGCTGCTGACCGATGAAGCCGGTCGCGGCCCGGGTGTCGCGCACGCTGAAACCGCCCGGCTTGTTCATCGGCCCCAGCATCCGTGCCGCCGATCCAGCGTCCCGGTTCGGTCGCACCGGTTCGGGGTTCGACCGGCGATAGGCGGCTGCGGCCTCTCCCCGGCTCCTCACATCGCATTTCTCAAGAATGCTGTGGACGTGGTTCTTGACGGTGGATTCGGCGATCTTGAGGCGTCGCGCGATACGCTTGTTGCATAATCCCTCAGCCAGGAGTTCCAGAACCTCCTGTTCGCGGGTGGTCAGGTCATGGATGCCGCCCCGTGCCGCGCGGCTCTGGGAATGAGTGGTGAAGCGCTTGAGCAGCAGCGAGGTAAGCCGCGGTGGGCAGACGACCTCACCGGCAGCGGCGCGATGGATGGTGGCAACAAGTTGATCGGTCGAGGTATCGGGCTCGATATAGCCCGAGATGCCGAAATCGGCCCATGCCAGAAAGTCCTCATCCTGGTCGGTCACCGCCAGCACGACCACGGCGATGGTGGGGAAGAGCGTGCGCACCTTGGCAAGATGTGCGAACCCTTCGGGATGGGACGAGTCGACGAGAACGAGGGTTGGAGTCGTTTCCGGCCCCACGCGATCGACCGGCTGCGAACCGCTTTCATCCGTGGCGACGCCTATGTTGTTGACGAGAAATGTCTGACGAAGCATCTCCCGCAGGAAATGCATTTTAGTGATGATTGTCACAACCATGGCGGGAACCCTTCAAGTCTAGTTTCATAACGCGCCTAGACCAAGTAGGTTCCTTGGTTTCGATGCAACAATTATGCCATATAACGTTTACAACGATTTAGGTTTCGTGTTGTGACGCGGGTGTAAAATTTTCCGACACTATTCGAAGATATCGCACAAAAGGTGATAAACAAACCGACATATCAATTTATGTCGGCGTTATGAGGGGTGCCAGGAACAGGGTGCCGCCTGCCAGGCGCACCGGACTCCGCCATCCTTCAATCTTCGGTCAGGAACTTGCCGCGGGACCATTCGATCACTCCCGGAGCGCGCGCGGGAACGTCATGCGAACGGCGGTGCCTTGGGACGGCGTGCTTTCGATCGCCAGCCAGCCGCCGGAACGTTCGACAAAGTCCAGCACGATGAACAGGCCCAGCCCGGAGTTCAGGGTTTTGGTGGTGAAGAACACCTCCGTCGCGCGTTCTCGCACCTGAGGCGACATGCCCCGGCCGGTATCCTCGACCTTCAGCTCGACCCGATCGACGCCGCCTGACACCGAACCCGGAACGATGTGCACCGCGATCGTGATCTCACCGCCCTCCGGCATCGCGTCCACGGCGTTCTGGACGACGGCGCGCAGTGCGCGACGCAGCTGTTCCCGGCTCAATCGAAGCAAAAACGGCTCCGATCCGGTTGGCAGATAGAGCCGAACGTTGGACGGGAGAATGTTGGCGATCTCGCGCCCGAACTGATCGATCATCCGGATCAGGTCGATGTCGGCATCCTCGGCACCTTCACGCCGAAGCAGCATCAGCAGGTCGCCGGCAAGCTGGCCGGCGCGTTTCGCCCCCCATTTCGCGCGTTGCAGGTGCCGGTGCGGCTCGTCCCCCAGGATGCTGGACGCTGCGTGCTCGACGCTGCCCAGCACGACCGTCATCAGATTGTTGAACTGGTGCGCGACGCCCGCGACAAGGGCGGACACGTTGTCGCCGCGCTGCACCTGGCGCCGGAGGGCTTCCCGGTGGATGCTGATGTCGGCCTGGCTGGCGAAGAAGTATTCGAGCCGACCTTGCGCATCAAACACCGGGCTGATGTTGAGCGCGTTCCAAAATCCGGAACCGTCGCGCCGGTAGTTGTAAAGTTCTTCGACAATCGACTGCTTTTGCGACAGTGCCTGGCGGATACGGTCCACCGCTCGCGGATCCGTGTCCGCGCCTTGCATGAAGCGGCTGTTGCGTCCAAGCGCGAAGGCCGGTTCATAGCCGGTGAGTTCCGTGTACGCCGCATTGATATAGACTATCGGAGAGTCGGGCAGGTTTGGATCGACGATGGTCATGGCCATGCGCGTCTTGCGCACGGCCGCTTCGAAAACCCCAAGTTCCAGCAAGCGGTTGGCGGAGGCCGTTATATCGCGCTGAGGCTGAAGGGACGGGCCATTATCGACCATGGTCAAAACCGCCAGAATTAGTTCGTCCCGGTCGGATGGCCCGAGAGCAGGTGCGCCGCTGGTTACGAGGACGTATCGACGATCTCAGGCCGGACGCCTGGCGACGCGTATCTCGTCAGATAGAGCGAAGTGTCCTTGTCGAAAGCAGTCCGTGACTTGGGACAAAGTCCCTGCATCGCGATGATGCACTTCTCCCCCGAATCACACTGCCTACAAGAACCCGCCTTGCACCCGGTTCCCTGCTGCTGGGTCCACTCAGCCGCACGGCGTTCAAATCCGGGTCAGCCACTACCGGCTATGAGATATCCAGGTCAGCCGCTACCGGCTGTAGGATGTCCAAGTCAACCGCTACCGCTGCGGGGTGGCGAGCTTCAGACGCCTGGCCGGCGTGCCCGCCACGGGGTCGCGCGCTCATAGGCCGCGCCGACACGCAGCACCAGCGGATCCTCAAACGGCCGGCCGACGATCTGCAAGGCGATCGGCAGGCCGGCCGCCGAGAAGCCGTTGCATACCGACAGGGCTGGGCTGCCGGTCAGGTTGAAGGCGCGGTTGTAGAACGCGCCGCCCAGCGACTTGTCAGCCGCCATCTTCGGCGCCACCTTGCGCGCGGTCGGGAACATCAGCACGTCGACACCGCGCATCGTCACCGCCAGCTCGGCCACCAGCCGTGCGCGCGCCCGTTGGGCGTTGACGTAATCGACCCCGCGCACGAAGGCGCCGGCGGCGACGCGCTGGCGGAAGATCGCGCCATACAGTTCCGGCGTCGCACGCAGGTCGGCCTCATGGATCGCGTAGGATTCGGCGCGCGAAATCTGTCCCGCGGCGGCGGCATAGTCGTCGAACGGCGCGATCACCACGTCAGCGACTACGGCGCCAAGGCCGCGCAGCACGCGCAGCGACTCCTCGAACGCCGCCGCCACATCGGGTTCGCAGGGCATGTCGCGCTCAAAGAAATGGCGCACCACGCCGACCCGCACGCCCGCGATCGGGGCCTCCATGTCGGAGAAATCGGGCAGGGCGACATCGGCGCTGGTCGGATCGTTGGGATCGTGTCCCGCCAGCACCTGCATCATCAGGGCGCAATCCTCGGCGGTCCAGCACATCGGCCCGGCATGGTCGAGCGAGAACGACAGCGGCAGCACGCCGGCCTTACTGACCAGGCCATAGGTCGGCTTCAGCCCGGCGATGCCGCACCACGCCGCGGGACCACGGATCGAACCGCCGGTGTCCGAACCCATCGCGCCAAGGCATAGGCCGGCAGCGACGGCGGCGGCCGAGCCCGAGGAGGAGCCGGACGGATCGTACTCCAGGTTCCACGGGTTGCGTGCCGGCGGCCACGGCAGGTCGAAGCTGGTGCCGCCGATTGCGAACTCCCACGTCGATAGCTTGCCGGTGAAGATCGCGCCGGCGTCACGCAGCCGCGTCACACAGGCCGCATCGCGGGTCGGCACATGGTCGCGCAACAGCGCCGAGTGCGCGGTCGTCGGGATGCCGGCAGTGCCGTAGATGTCCTTCAGCCCGATCGGCATGCCGTGCAACGGGCCGCGCCAGCGACCGGCGGCGATTTCCGCCTCGGCCTCCTTCGCCGCGGCCATGCCGGCCTCCTCCAGCACCAGGATATGGCTGTGCAGCTGACCGTCGAGGGCGGCGATGCGCTTGAAGGTGGCGGCGGCGAGATCGACCGGCGACAGCTCGCGGCTTCTGATCTGCACCGCGGCCTCGGCGATCGTCATGGCAGCCAGATCGTTTTTCGACACCACCAGCTGGTCCATGATCAGTCTCCCGCCCGGGCATGGAACACGCTCGCCGGTTCCTGGCCGTAGGATCGCCGGCCGCCGAGCGTCGCCGCGCCCGTCGTCAGCTCCTGCACCATCTCGCCGATCGCCGCCATGTCTCCCTGCGGCAGGTTGAGGCCGGCTCCGGCGAGCCTGCCGGACAGGTCGGGTAAGGATTGCACTTCCGGACGCCGGCCTCGGAAATCCGTTGCCTGCTCGAAGGCGTGCGCGGCCTGGAACAGGGTCGCCTCCTGAAACGGCTTGGCGGCGATCTGGACCGCCACCGGCAGGCCACCCTCGCCGAACCCCGAGCAAACGCACATCGCCGGCATGCCGGTTATGTTGAACGGGTTGGTGAAGCTCGGCTTCTCCAGGCTGGCCCATTTCGGCAGGTTGTCGATCCGCGGCGCTACCGTCGGCGCGCCAGCGGTGACGATCAGATCGAGATCGGCCATCGCCGCGGCGGTGATCGCGCACAGCTCCCGCCGCCGGCGCAACGCCTGCACGTAATCGGTCGCCGCCATCAGCCCGCCGAACGCCATGCGGTCACGCAGCAGCTCGCCGTAGTCGTTGAACCGGGTGCGCATCCACGGCTCGTGCAGGGCGAACGCCTCGCAGACGAGGATGACGTAGTTGGCTGCCTGGTACTCGTACAGCGACGGCAGGATGACTTCCCTTATGTCGGCTCCCTGCGCCCGCCACACGGCGATCGCGCCGTCGATGCCGGCCTGCACCGCCGGGCTGACCCGCTGGTCGGTCTCGTGCCAGTGGCGGACCACGCCGATGCGCAGGCCCTTGGCGTCCTGGCCGAGCTTGGCGCTGAAATCGGCTACCGGCCGGTCGGCGCTCGCCGGGTCGGCGGCGTCATAGCCGGCCATCGCCTGCAGCAGCAGGGCGCAATCCTCCACCGTCCAGGCCATCGGGCCGGCATGGTCGAGCGAGAACGAAAGCGGCAGGATGCCGGCGCGGCTACACAGCCCATATGTCGGCTTGATCCCGGCGATGCCGCAGAACGCCGCCGGCCCGCGGATCGAGCCGCCGGTATCGGAGCCGGTGCCGCCCAGGATCAGCCCGGCCGCGACCGCGGCACCCGTGCCCGAGGACGAGCCGGAGGTGAAATGGTCGGTATTCCACGGGTTGCACACCGGCGGCCAGGGCAGGTCGAAGCTCGGCCCGCCGAAGGCGAATTCGTGCGTCGCGAGCTTGCCCAGCATCACCGTGCCGGCTTCCGCCAGCTTGCGCACGGTGGTCGCGTCCTCGGTCGGCACCCAGCCCTGCAGCAGCTTGGAATGCGCCGTGGTCGCGATCCCCCTGGTGCCGTAGATGTCCTTGTGGGCGATCGGTATGCCGTCGAGCCTGCCCAGCGCCTCACCCTTCATGACGCGAGCCTCGGAAGCCCGCGCGTCATCCAGCGCGCGCTCAGGCGTCACCACTATGAAGCTGTGCAGGGCAGGGTCCACTTCCTGGATGCGATCGAGGCAGTGGGTCGCGAGCTCGACCGGTGAGATCTCGCGCGCCGCGATCAGCCGCGCCGCCTCGGCGATGGTCGGGGTTTCCATCAGAACATATCCGGCCGGAAGGTGAGCGCCAGATCGGCCTCGCGGCCGCGGCCATGGGCGCGGATGCGTTCCAGCATCGGCTCGATATAAGCCCATCCCGAATGAAGTTCGACGATTTGTGCCGGCGAGAGCGTAAGGCCGGCCCGGCGCACCAGCGCCTGAAAATCCTCCAGCGATGTTTTCGCCTGCATGTCTTTCTCCTTGCTTGCCTGACCTCGGCAAATCTCTCAGCACACCCCATGCCAAGGTGGTTGAGCCATGAAGCACACCTGACATTGCCGGATGCGCCTACGGAACAGTCATTCAGCCTTCTGAATGCACAAGGAACCATCAAACCGATCCAGACGATGTGCTCGATTGCTGGGCATCGATGTTGGCATTCCTATTGCAGTGCACCATCTAGTTTTATCTGGAGAGTCGGATGCGGCACAAGTTGCGCCTGTTTACCTCGTCCGTGGCGATCGCTGCCGCCACTTGCGTGACGGTTCCAGCAATTGCCGGCGGCGTGCTTACCGTCGCCATGACCGCCGGCGACATCGCCGTCACCACCGGCACGCCGGACCAGGGCTTCGAGGGTTTCCGCTTCGTCGGCTGGAGCCTGTACGACGGTCTGGTCAATTGGGATCTGTCCAAATCCGACGCCGCGTCCGACATCAAACCCGGCTTGGCTACCTCCTGGAACATCGACCCCGAGGACGGCAAGCGATGGATCATCCACCTGCGCGAAGGCGTAAAATTCCATGATGGCTGCACCTTCGGCGCCGATGACGTAGTGTGGAATTTCGGCCGCATCGCCGATCCGAAGGCACCACAGTTCTTCACGCAGCAATACGCCCTGAACCGCGCCTACACCACGAACTACGCCGGCATCGAGAAGATCGACGACCACACCGTCGCGATCAAGACCAATTTCGTCGAATCGCTGTTCCCCTACACGCTGTCCTACATCCCGATGATCAGCCGGTGCCGGGCGGAGGCGCTGAAATACGACTGGAACGCCTATTCGCTGAACCCGTCCGGCACCGGACCCTACCGCTACGATCGGTTTGTCGCCCATGAGCGGCTCGAATTCGTGCCGAACAAGGAATACTGGGACGCCAAGCGCATCCCGCACCAGGACCGCCTGGTGATCCTGCCGATGCCCGAGGGCGGCACGCGGGTCGCCGCGTTGCTGACCGGACAGGTAAACTTCATTGAGGCACCGCCGCCCGACACCATGCCTCGCCTGAAGGCGGCGGGGATGCAGCTCATCACCAACACCTACCCGCATAACTGGCCGTTCATCCTGAACTTCAAGAAGGGACCGTTCACCGACGAGCGCGTGCGCCAGGCCGCCAACCACGCGATGAACCGCGACGACATGGTCGATCTTCTGGGTGGCTATGCGATTCCGGAATACGCCATGGTGCCACCGACCATGCCGTATTACGGCCATCCGGCGCGCTATGAGTTCAATGTCGACAAGGCGACGGCGCTGCTCAAGGAGGCCAAGTGCTACCCGTGCAAGATCACGCTCGCCATCTCGACCTCCGGCTCCGGGCAGATGCAGCCGCTGCCGATGAACGAGCTGGTCAAGGCACAGCTCGAAGCGGTCGGCTTCCAGGTCGATTTCAAGGTCATGGACTGGAATTCGCTGATCGAGATCGCCCGCTCGGGTGTCGACAAATACCCCGATATCGACGGCTACAACGGCTCGCGCGCCCTGCTCGATCCAGTTAGCTCCCTGATCAAGCCGGTCGCCCGCGCCTACTGGTCCCCCGCCGGTTCGAACTGGGGCCATTTCTACTCGGAGGATACCGAGCAGACCGTGCACGACATCCTCAACGAGTTCGATGCCACCAAGCGTCTGGCCCTGGTCACCAAGCTGCATGAACTGGAAAGCCAGCACGCGGTGATGATCTTCATCGTCCACGACGTGAACCCGCGGGCCCTGTCGCCAAAGGTCCACGGCTTCGTGCAGGCGCAGAACTGGTTCCAGGACCTGACACCCATCTCCGTCGATCCATAGGTGGTTCGCGATGCTGTCGCTGATCTTCCGCCGCATCCTGTATGCCTTGCCGATCGCGATCGGCGTCTCTGTGGTGTGCTTCTCGCTGGTCTATCTGGCGCCGGGAGACCCGTTGCAAACAATTCTCCCGGCGGATGCCAGCGCCGACACGATCGCGCTGATCAAGCACGAGTACGGATTCGACCGGCCAATCCCGGTGCAATACGCGCTGTGGCTGTGGCGCGTGCTGCACGGCGATTTCGGCGTCTCGATCTCGACCCGGCGCCCGGTGCTGCTGGAGGTCGCGGGCTCGCTGCACAACACCGCCATCCTGGCGCTGTTCTCGGTGCCGCTGTCGTTCGGGCTCGGCTACGCGATGGGCGCCATCGCCGGCTGCTTCCCCGGCAAGTGGATCGACCGCATCGTCACCGGCACCGCGGTGATGGGCGTCAGCCTGCCGAACTACTGGGTCGGGATCGTCTTCGTCATCCTGTTCTCGGTCGAGTGGATGGTGCTGCCGGCCACGGGCATGGGGCTGCACGGATCGGACCAGTTCGACATTCTGTCCTGGTCCGACGCGCGCTTCCTGATCCTGCCGGTCGTCACCCTGGCGATGGTGCCGATCGGCATCCTGTCGCGCAGCACCCGCGCCGCGGTGTCGGAAATCCGCGGCCAGGACTTCGTCGTCACGCTGCGTGCCAAGGGCCTCAGCGAGCCTGCCATCATCCGCCACGTGCTGAAGAACTCGCTGCCGCCGGTGATGGCGGTGATGGGCCTGCAGTTCGGCTACCTGATGGGCGGCTCGATCCTGGTCGAGACGGTGTTCACCTGGCCGGGCAGCGGCTTCCTGCTCAGCAAGGCGATCATCAACCGCGACATCCCGGTGCTGCAGGGCTGCATCCTCGCGTTGGCGATGGTCTTCGTCGCGACCAACCTGGTGGTGGACTTGCTGCAGGCCGCCATCGATCCGCGCATCCGCCGCGCCTGAAGGGGGCAAGCATGGCCGACACCACCCTCATGATGCCATCAACCAGCACCGCCACGTGGGCCGACGACGCTGCGCCGACCCAGCAGGTCCGCAGCTATTGGCAGAGCGTCGGCTACCGGCTGCGCCACGATCCGGTGACGCTTTTCTTCGGTTTGGTCGTGGTGCTGATCGTGCTCGCTGCGATCTTCGCGCCCTGGATCGCGCCGTTCGATCCCTACAAGGAAAGCATCGTCGGCCGGCTTAAGCCGTTCGGCTATCGCGGCCATCCGCTCGGCACCGACGAACTCGGCCGCGACCTGCTGTCCCGCCTCATCTATGGCGGCCGCAGCTCGCTGCTGATGAGCATCATTCCGGTGCTGTGCGCGACCGCGATCGGCGGCACCCTCGGCGTCATTGGCGGCTTTGGCGGCCGCGCCGCGAACACCATCATCATGCGCACCATGGATGTGTTCTACGCCTTTCCGTCGGTGCTGCTGGCGGTGGCGCTTTCCGGTGCCATGGGCGGCGGCATGACCAGCGGCATGATCTCGCTGGCACTGGTCTTCATCCCGGCGATTTGCCGCATCGCCGAAACGGCGACTACCCAGATCCGCAACCTCGACTTCATCGAGGCGGCACACGCCAGCGGCGCCGGCACCCTGACCATCATCCGCCACCACGTGCTCGGCAATGTGCTGGGGCCGGTCTTCGTCTATGCGTCATCCCTGGTCAGCGTTGCCATCCTGCTCGGCTCCGGCCTGTCGTTCCTCGGCCTCGGCGTCAAACCCCCACAAGCCGACTGGGGCCTGATGCTGTCCACGCTGCGCCAGTCGATCTACATCAACCCGATCCTCTGCGCCCTGCCGGGTGCGGCGATCTTCGTCACCTCGATCTGCTTCAACCTGGTCAGCGACGGCATCCGCGCCGCCATGGACGTACGGCTGTGAGCGCCGCAGGCAGTAAGAAAGCATGGGCTCTGCCCAAACCCGCCAAAGGGCCGTCGCCCTTTGGAAACCCTATACTTACGGATGCGCCCCGGGGCGCTACCCCGGCGGGGTTTGGGGCAGAGCCCCATGCTTCGCACGACCGCGGTGGCCCGGCGCAGCCGTTGCTGATTGTCAACAACCTGCGGAAGCATTTCCGCGTCAAGGCGCAGGGTCGCGATGCGGCGGTCCGTGCGGTGGACGACGTGTCGTTTTCGCTGATGAAGGGCGAGACGCTGGGCATTGTTGGCGAGTCTGGCTGCGGAAAATCGACACTAGCTCGTTTGTTGCTGCATCTGGTGCGGCCGGATGCGGGGGAATTGGTGTTCGATGGCGAGGCGGTTGGGGCGCCGGGTGGGATTACTGTGGATGCCTTGCGGCGGCAGGCTCAGATGGTTTTCCAGGACAGCTATGCGTCGCTCAATCCGCGCATGCCGGTGCGCGATTCGGTGGCGTTCGGCCCTTACGTGCATGGCCACAGCCGTGCCGAGGCGCGGCAGGTGGCGGGCGACATGCTGGTCAAGGTCGGGTTGAACCCCGATCTGTTCGGGCCGCGCTATCCGCATGAATTGTCGGGCGGGCAGAAGCAGCGCGTCAACATCGCGCGCGCCCTGGCGATCGAGCCGCGCATGGTGATCCTGGACGAGGCGGTGTCGGCGCTCGACAAATCGGTCGAGGCGCAGGTGCTGAACCTGCTGCGCCAGCTCAAGGAGCGTTTCAACCTTACC
>JANXRT010000363.1 GCA_025356735.1 Acetobacteraceae bacterium
AATGTGATGGCGCAGCCATGTCACTTGGCGCTTGGTGTATTGCGTCGTTGCCGACCCGATCCGGGAAGCCGCTTCGGCAAGCGAAATCTCTCCGCGAACATGCGCACCAAGTTCTGGCACGCCATGGGCCCGCATGGCGGGCAGTGCGGGATCAAGGCCGAGACCGAGAAGCTGGTTGATTTCCGCCAGCACGCCCTGCTCAAGCATGATGCCGAAACGCGCGGCGATAGCCGTACGGAGATCCTCACGCGGTGGAAGCAGCCTTATGGCCGCAAAATTCCATGGCGCCGGCGTGAGCGGTTCGGACTGCCAGGCAGCCAGACCCCGCCCGGTGCTACGCCATACCTCGAAGGCACGGGCGAGGCGTTGGCCATCAGCGGGTTCGAGCCGTGCGGCGGTAATTGGATCAACGGCATACAGGCGCCGGTGCAGTGCTGCGGGCCCTTCTGTGGCAAGCAGCGCCCGAGCCTCTCGGCGTGCGTCCTCCGTCGCTGGCGGAATGTTGGCTAACCCCCGGGTAAGGCTCGCCAGATACAGGCCTGTGCCGCCGCACAGAATCGGCAGCTTGCCCGCCTGTCGGGCGGCCTCCATCTCGTGGAGTGCCTCGGCACGCCACCATGCGACGGATCCGGCGTCAGCGGCGGAGCGCACGCCGTAAAGCACGTGGGGTGCCGCATTTTCATCGGCCATGGATGGACGTGCGGTGACGATGCGCAGCTCACGATAAACCTGCATCGAGTCGGCGTTGATGATCACGCCGTCGAATCGCTGCGCCAGCCACAGCGCGAGAGCTGACTTGCCGGAAGCCGTCGGACCAGCGACGATAAGGGCCAGTGGCTGCTCCGGGAACGTCATCCTGTCACCCTTGCCGGCGTAGCGGAGCGCTGCCAAGTTCCGCTGCGTCATGAACCATGCCCTTACCCTGATCGCCGACCGTGGCGCCACCAGCCTGTCGCCGGGCATCATAGCCCGGGTCCGGGCGGCAGTGGGTGGTGGGGAGCCGACGCTGCTCTCACCCGGTGAAGCGGTCGACATTCCGGTACCATCGCGTCCGGACGACGCACTGGTGCGCAACGCCATCGGCACCGGCCGGATCGACGCGGTCACGGTGAAAACCCGCGGCCGGCGGAAAGGAATGCTGATCGCCGATATGGACAGCACCATCGTTATCGGTGAGACACTGGACGAGTTAGCCGACTTTGCCGGGTTGAAGGGTAAGATCGCAGCGATTACCCGACGCAGCATGAATGGCGAAATAGATTTCGCCGAGGCGCTGCGGCTGCGTGTCAGCATGCTCAAGGGGTTGCCACTCGATGCGCTGGAGAAAACCTGGGACCGTGTGAGCCTGACACCCGGTGCAAAGGAACTGATCGCCACGATGCAAGCGAACAACGCGCTGACAGCATTGGTCTCGGGTGGGTTCACGTTCTTCACCGGCAAGGTGGCGGCGCTGGTCGGGTTCGACGTTCACCGCTCGAACGTCCTAATGGATGACGGAACCGCGCTGACCGGCGAAATTGAGGAGCCGATCCTGGACGGTACCGCCAAGCTTTCGACCCTTCGGGAATTGGCCGCGATGCGAGGACTAAAGATGGGTGCGACCCTGGCTGTCGGAGATGGCGCCAACGATCTGGCTATGCTGCGCGACGCGGGACTTGGCGTTGCTTTCCATGCGAGGCCGATCGTCGCGGCTGAGGTCGGGGCGAGAGTGGATTTTTGCGATCTGCGGGCCCTGCTCTTCATCCAGGGCTATCGAGTGGGCGAATTTCGTGACGCGTAAATTCTTCGAGAACCGCTTAGCCCCTGCTTCACAGACAACCTGATCGGACTGGGTTCTGCGCATGACTGGAACTGCGGGATCATAGCTGACTTGCATGCTGCAGGATGATTTCCGCATGCAAGTGGCATGTGCCCGGAAAACGACTGACGCAGATCCTTCAGGAACAATGAATGAGAAGAGCAAAGACGGCCACGGCCGGCCGAGGCTTGCGCCTGCTGGCACGCGCGGCCTCGAGTCTGACGGCGTCCTGGCTGAACAACTTCCCGACAAAGTCGGAGACGTTGCCGTCACGAAAAATGAGTGTCCAGCCTCATGCACTTGCCGTAAGTCTTCGGGACGGATTTCAGGACCGCATCAAACGCATCGAAAGTTTTGGACGAAATCCTGGACAATTGCGCATGTCGGTTTATGCGCCCAGCGGCCGGCCCGCGGCGAATGGCGCGTTGATCGTGCTGCTTCATGGCTGCGGGCAGGATGCGGCGTCGTTTGCGGCGGATACCGGTTGGATCGATGTCGCTCAGCGGCTTGGCATCGTTCTCGTGCTGCCGGAGCAGGTCCGCGAAAATAACCGGGCACGCTGCTTCAACTGGTTCAAACCCGAAGATGTTCGCCGTGGCGGCGAAGCAGCTTCAATCCGACAGATGGTCAGGGTGGCGGCAAAGAGCTTTAACATCAATTCGAAGAAGGTCTTCATCGTCGGGCTATCGGCCGGCGGCGCCATGGCGGCGGCGATGCTGGCAGCCTACCCATCAGTTTTTAAGGCCGGGGCAGTAGTGGCCGGAATGCCGGTGGGTTCGGCACATGGTATTGGCGGCGCCATCCTGCGGATGCACCATGCCAACGGATATACATCGCGCGAGCGGCTGGCCGAGGCGGTTCGATCCTCGTCGCCGGCGCGTCGCGGCGTCGCCTGGCCGAGGATTTCGATTTGGCAGGGCGGTCGGGACCGAGTTCTGGATCCGGCGAATGCTATTATCCTGGCGGCGCAATTCTCCGAGCTGCATGGCGCTGGGTCAGTATTTGACATGGCAGAAAAGCCGGCGCCCGGCATCTCCCGTGAGGTTTGGGGGAATGCCGATCATCCCGCTGTCGAACTGTGGCAAATAGCCGAGATGGGGCACGGCTTTCCGATCGATTCAAAGTCGCCGAATGGCGGCCGGATCGGGCCAGACGTGTTCGATGTCGGACTGAGTGCCGCCGAGCACATGGCCCGGTTCTTCGGCATCCGACATAGCCAAACGACGTAAAGGTTGGGCCATCATCGCGACATGGCGTCCAAAATTAAATAATTTGGCAACCTTCCACGTTCACCCTGATGCACCGCATTGTTGGTGACCGTCATGTCTTCCAGTCTGGCCGCTACTTTAGGCTCCATGACCCTGACCTTGTTTACCGGTGGGCTGTTGCTTACGCGATCCTGGACTAACGCGGTTCAGCGCGACCGTTTGCGCCAGCGAGATCGGCCCACGTCTGCCCGTCAAGCAAATACCCAACACCGTTCGCCTGATCCCACGATTGCAGCGGAAGCAACCATCGGCGCGGCTCGGCTTGACATTCGTCAGGCGGTCAATGCTGCGCTATGCCGCCTGGACGGCGCAGCGGCACGGCAAGGTGTGCGCTTCGAGGTTGCGATCGAGACCGGATTGCATGTGCAGATGACTTCGGACGGTCTGACGAATGTGCTGGACGCGACGCTGAGCCACGCGATTGCGCAGGCGCCGACCGGCAAGGTGATGATTTGTGCCATGCGGCACGGTGGACGAATACAGATCGGGATTTTGGATGACGGCGATGGTCCTGACCGGCTGACGCAGGAGAGCCGATTGCGTGGTGCCGTCGAGATCGTGGGACTACAGGGCGGCACGCTTGAAATCATCAACCGTGCCGGAGGCAGTTGCGTGATGATCCGCCTTCCGGAATCGGCAAAGGTCGCGATGCCACGATCGGAGACTGCCGCGAAAGATGCGACAGACGAAGCTCGCCGTCCGCTCGTTGCAGTCGTACGCGAAAGCATCGCGTCCTCGGCACTCTAACCGGATCAGCCGCTGTCCGGGCAAGCGGCCGTCAGACCACGCCGACCGCTACCATCGCAGCAAACGCCGCCGCAAGGGCGCCCAGTATACCGGCCGCCCATGCTAGCCAGTGCACCCGGGTCACGACTGAAACAGAAGCCAGCACGATGGTGATCTGTAGCACGCCAACAACCGCCTCGAACAAGTGATAGCGGTGGAACTGGTGGTCTCGCACCTCCGCTCGTTGCTTCGCGACTTCAGCCAACTGTTTCATTCCGTCTCCACCCTGCGGATCATCGCGCAACCTGGCTTCAGTCTGCCGCGCCACAGCTATTCTGGCCGCTATGGCGGGATCGGTGGCATTGGGAAGGCTTTCAAGAATCGTTGCCTCAGAGTCGCGAATGGAGGCCCGCGCATTTTTGGCCTGGTAAAAATTGTAGTCGTCCGAGACCGCTATATGCGAGGTCAGGTAGCCGTTTTGCGCGCTTTTCTCGCCCATTTCGGACAAGGCGAGCCCCGCCGCCAGCGCCGCAATCAGAACGGCGATACGTGGTGCTGCGCGGCTGTTGCCGTGCTCGGACTCATGGTGGGCGTGCTCGATACCTTCTTGGGCGTGCTCAATCGACTCGGACATGTCTTTTCCTTTTTATGGGGACCTGCAGAGTACATTTTTTCTTCGGGTTCGAATGTGGGCGCGGCGGTGGCATGGCGTCATCGTGATTTTACCGGCGCTGTTTCATTCCGATGCCCAGGGTCGTAGCGTTCGTTCATGTTCAGCCTGCATCAAAAATTAAGCTTGTTCGTCGGGCTGCTGGCAGGTTCGGCATCGCCGGTTGCGCAGGCTGCCTGGGATGACTGGCGGGTGATCTCCTATGCCGAGCTAAGTCCGCCCGGGCTGGAAAGCCTACGCCAGATCGGCGTCACTGGTAGCAAGCTGGTGGCGACGCGGACAGATGCGGGACCCAGCGACAACCAGGCCGCGGTGGCGATGGCGCCGTTGCTGGCGGCTGGCTTGCGGCCATACATCGAGAACATCGCGACCGATTTCTACGCGCCATACCATCGCTATCAACCGAACAAATCGGTTACCGCTTTGTTCGACGAGGTTCGGCGCCGCTACCACGAGAACCCAATCGACCGCATCGTGCGGCTACGTCAGCCAAGCCTTTCCGACGCGCAATGGATGCGCCGGATCGAGCTGCGTCTGGCCGCGCACGTTCGGGAATACGGCAAATATCAGCCACTCTACTACTCGCTGGGTGACGAAACCGGCATCGCCGACCTGGCGGCGAACTGGGATTTTGATCTGTCGCCTGAGGCGTTGCGCTCGATGCGCGTCTGGCTGCGGCGGCAATATCCGTCTCTGGCAGCACTCAACCTGCAATGGGGCACGAAATTCGTGGAATGGAGTGAGGTGGTGCCCCCTACCACCGAAACGACGATCGCGCGTAGCGACAAAAACTACTCGGCATGGTCCGACGGCAAGGCGTGGATGGATGTTGCTTTCGCGGACGCCATCCACCAAGGAACGAACGCGGTGCACAAGGCAGACCCAGTCGCTCTGGCTGGGTTGGAAGGTGCCCAAACTCCCGGCTGGGGCGGTTACGATTATACAAAGCTGGCTGACGCGGTCGACGTGCTGGAGGCTTATGACTCCCACAACAACATCGAGATCGTGAAGTCTCTGAACCCGGCTCTGGTCGTGCTGACAACCTCGTTTGCTGCCGGACCCCTCGAGTTCCATCGCATATGGCACGAAGTATTGCTGGGCGGCGGCGGTATCATCCTATGGGACGAAAAGCATGGCTTTGCCGCGGAAGACGGCAGTCTCGGACCACGCGGGCAGGAAATGGCGCCGCTGTTTGCGGAACTCACTGGTGGTCTGGGCGCACAGTTGCTTGCAAGCCAACCAGTGCGTGACAAGGTAGCCATCCTGTATTCGCCAGCCAGCTTTCGATTGAGCTGGCTTGCCGATCGGCAGACGGACGGTCGCGACTGGACGTTGCGCGACTCCGAGGCTGAGGACGCCGAAACGCCATTCCGCGCGGTAACGCGGCGGGCCGCGGCGCAGCTTTATCATGCCGGCATTCAGCCGCAATGGCTTGGGCCGGACATGGTGGCAGACGGCGAGCTGAGGCGGCGCGGCATCCGGGTGCTGGTGCTTCCGCATGTGCTCGCATTGTCATCGCGCGAGACTTCGGAACTGCGCCGGTTTGTGAATGGCGGCGGCACGCTGCTCGCCGACGTGGTGCCTGGCCAATTCGATGGGCACGGCCATATCCAACCTGTTCCACTGGCGGCCAGCCAGGTGAAGCTAATGACAGCGTTGCAACATGATGACGGTGATGCGGCGGCATTCGACGCGGCCGTCCGAGCCGGTGCTGGCATGCCAGGCTTTCGGCTGGAAACACGTGACAGACTGGCAGTGCGCGATGTCGATATTCGGGTGTTTCACAATGGCAGCGTAACGATCATCGCACTGCTTCGTGACTTTGCGCCCGACTCCGCGGTTAAGGATGCGGTGCTACGGCTGCGGCGACCGATGTGGCGGTCCGACATGCGCAGCGGCGGCGGCGCCACGTACGGCGACAGCGTCACATTGCGGTTGGAACGCGACAGCCCGGTCGTGCTGGCGTTGTCAGATCGCCGGCTGCCCGCGCCAGCGATAAACGGAAGCCACATGGTAAAAGCCGGCGGTCGCCTCACAATCAGTCTAGCTAGGCTTGGCGCGGCGTCACAACCTGTGATGCACGTAAGCGTGACGAACCCGGTAGGGCAAATCGTCACGCGCCTTGGCGGTAGCCGACGCCTCAATCATGGGCAGATGGTTTGGAACGTTCCGGACGAGATGGCGCATCAGCCGGGTCAATGGCTCGTGACGGTGCGGGATGCGCTTAGCGGCGAACGAGTGTTGTGGCCGCTGACGGCTGAAAAACGTTAGGCTAGCCAATTGCTCCAACGTGCGCGCCAACCAGACGCATGACAAACACAATGGTCAATATGGCGACCACAACCGCAGTAAGGCCCCATCGCAGCCACAGGTAGCTCGTCGGCATGAGGCCGGCTCGGGTAGCACGTGCCTCCGCCACGTTTGTAAGCACGAAACCTGCGATCACTACTGCCAGCGGAAGGTTGATCGGCAGGAACAGTGTCGACACCACGGCGAACCAGCCGATCAACGACGGTATCACACCCAATACCAGGCGCATGCGATTCTGCCCCGGGGTTGGCGCGTCGACCACCGTGTCGTTGGTGTCGACCAGCGCCAAGCCCCAATGCACCCCGCCAAGGAAAGCCAAAATGACGGCGCCGTAAGCGGTCAAAGCCAGCAGCCATTTAGCAGCATCGGGATCCGGGGTAGTTAGCACTCCAAGACCACAGAAAATAAACGGAATTAGGCCGGCGATACCTAGAACTATCGCTAAGGGAGAGAGCTTCATGGAAAACTAAGCTCCGGGCAGACTTCATGAAGCAAGGTTGGAGCTCTCCCTCCGCAGGCATTCCAACCGCCCGCATCCGGTCAGTCGGAATGTTGGCTTGCTGTGCCCAAATCCCACCAAGGACAAGCCCTTAGAACCCCAAACCTGCTAACGCGTTCCTCGCACCAAGCGGCCCGGCAGGTCGCCGGTGGCTTGGCCGTTGAGATAGGTGGGCGTGCCCGAAACGATGGTGGCATCGAAGCCGCTGGTCTGCTGAACCAGGCGACGGCCCTTGGCCGGCAAATCATACCGCACCTCCGGCGCGTGAACCCTAAGCGCCGCGTGGTCGATGATGTTGATGTCGGCCTTGAGACCAGGAGCTAGCAGGCCGCGATCGCTCAAGCCGATCGCCATCGCGTTGTCGCGGGTGATGCGTTTGATCACCCACTCGATCGGCAGCTTCTCGCCGCGGGTGCGGTCACGGGTCCAGTGGGTGATCATGTATGTGTGGGAACTGGCGTCGCAGATGATGGACACGTGAGCGCCACCGTCGCCTAGGCCCATGATGGTGTCCTTGTGCTGCATCATCTGCTGCACCGCGCCCAGATCGTTGCTGGCGTAGTTGATCAGCGGCCGATAGAGCACCGCGTGGCCGTCATTCTCCAGTAGCCAATCGTAGCACAAATCCTGCGGATCGCGCCCGAGCCTCGCGGCGGTGGCGCCACAGCTCGCCTCCGGCGCCGGCTCGTAATCGACCGGATCGTTGAGCTGAAAAATTTTGTCCCAGGTATTGAGGCGATGGCGGGCAATGGCGTCCGGCGTCTCCTCGGCCAGAATGCGGGCGCGACGGGCAGGATCGCGCAATGCGGCGATCTTCTGGTCGAGCGGCAGGCCAGCAACCTCCAAATAGCTAGGACGCTGAAGAAACGGGTTCTGGCTGATCTCGAAACCCAGCATGACGCCGATTGGCCGGGCCATGACCTGACCGATGATCTTCTGGCCGTTGGCGTTGGCGTTCTCGATATTGTCGAGAATCTGGCGCCAAAGCTGCGGTCGCGACTCGCGCTGAAGCAACGAAATCGTCATCGGCAGTCCGGACGCGGCGTTGATGCGGCGGAGGGTCTCAAATTCCTCCTCCGGCTCGTCGAAATCGGAAATGACCTGCATCCAGCCTTTTTCTGTGGCGCCGATCGCGGCACCGATAGTTGTCAGCTCGATCTCGGCCGCGTGCAATGTTGGAGTTGGTTTGCCGGCTAAGGTCTTGTGGGCGATGGTGCGAGATGTTGAAAAACCTAGCGCGCCGGCACGAATGCCTTCGACCGACAGGCGTGCCATCTCGTTCCGGTCAGCCTCGGTGGCGGGTTGGCGGTCGGCACCGCGCTCACCCATGACATAAACCCGGATGGCGGCGTGCGGCACCTGCGTCGCGACATCGCAGTCGTAGTTGCGGGCATCCAGCGCGTCGAGAAACTGCGGAAAGGTTTCCCAGTTCCATGGCAAACCGGCGGTGAGCACGACCTCAGGGATGTCCTCTACGCCCTCCATCAGCTCGACCAGCATATCGCGCTGATGCGGGCGGCAGGGCGCGAAGCCGACGCCACAATTGCCGATCAACGCGGTGGTGACGCCGTTCCACGAGGTTGGCGACAGTTGGCTACCCCAGGTGACCTGCGCGTCATAATGGGTGTGAACGTCGATGAAGCCGGGCGTCACCAGTTTTCCCGTCGCATCAATCTCGACATCCGCCACATCGGAAACTTCGCCGACAGCGGTGATGCGATCGCCGGTGATGGCGACGTCAGCGGTATAGGGTAGATTGCCGGAGCCGTCGATTACAGTGCCATTTCGAATTATCAGCGTGGGACCGGACATCGTGGTTTCCTCCGATTGGTTTTCTACCGGAGAGTAGGCCGCTTAAACCGATAAGGTAAAGCTGTCGGCGGATTGTGTCTGTTGGGCCAGCAATGACTTTCCAGGCGTGAAGGTCTATGGAGAGCGTCTTCATTGCACACGGATATTTAATCATTGACCCTTGGTGACCAATTCAAGGTTTCTCAACCCGCATTTGCCGTGCTGGGGTTTGTGGCAGCCGTCTTGCTTGGCTGCGCGCCAAATTATTCGCCCAACACCTATGCTTCTACTGCGGTGCAGCAGGCGAACAAGGTGGAGCGTGGCCTGGTGGTCGGCGTGCGGAAAGTTGACGTGTCCGCACAGGGCGCGGTTGGCGCGGTTTCCGGCGGTGCGGCAGGCGGGCTGCTGGGCGCTCAGGTCCCCGGAAGTGCTTTAGGTACGGCGTTCGGCACGATCGGCGGCGCCGTCATGGGCGGCATCGTCGGCACTGCCGCGGAACATGCGGTGGGCGACACCGCGGCCTTCGAATATGTCGTTCGCAAGCCGAACGGAGATCTGGTCTCAGTGACCCAGAAAGACCAGAAGCCGCTGCGCATCGGCGACAAGGTGCTGGTGATCGCCGGTAATCAAGCGCGCATTGTGCCCGACTATACCGTGCCGGATAGTTTGCTGGCCGACGTGCCGCACACGTCGCCGGTCGAAAAAATGCCTGACGCTACGTCATCCCCTGTCGTTTCCATCCCGCCAATCATCGCCATACCGACAATGCTGCCAACCAATCCGGCGCTGATCCCGCTGACCACAGTGTCGCCGGTTCCCGTAGCTCCCAAAGACGAGCCCTGATATTCTGGTTCGAAGTTGCCGCGTGGCAATTCCACACTAACTACTTGGGCAAACTACTCGGATAGATGTGCCACAGCCGCTGTTGGTGCTGTTATGGCCGACATGGTCTTGCATAGATCGACCTTTACCCGGAACAGGGCGGCCATGTTCGTGGCAGCGATTAAAGACAGCCGGTGTGGCGCGCAACGCCCAGGATCGGGCAGTGCGGCGGCTTCAAGCACGATCAAATAGTCGTAGCCGCATACTGCCGTATCGAGTTGTGTCGGAACGATTGCGGACCGGCACGCGGCAACGAATTCGGCGTCGGGCAAGGACGTGGTCTGCTCGGCAAGCGCGGCGTATCGAGGCGTCAGCCCAACCGGCTGCTGGGAGGCATAGGCGAACAAATACGGCCAGAACGACCGCTGCTCGATCACCAGCAAGGCGGCAAGGTGATAATCTGTCCGGGTGCCGTCCGACAGCAATCCATGCGAGTTCCGACCCCAGAAATTGGGAGCGTCAACCGGTCCTGCACTGATCCAATAAACTCGGCTGCCGGAAGGCACCTGGGCGATCGTTTGGCGGAATTGGGCGAGGTCGCGACCACGATCGAACCAAGCCACACCGACGATTGCCATGCGGATCAGCAACAAGGCAGCGAACGATGCGGCGGCAAGCCCGTCCGCTCGATCGGAAAGGCATGGCAGCACACTGGCGAAAAGCATGAAGGCGGCAAGAATGATGAAGCGCATGTCCAGCGCCGCGGTGCCCTTAAAGTCGAACGGCGCCACCAAATAGAGGGCGAGCAGAGTGGTTAGAACAATAGCGGAAGCGACCGGAACGCGGAGATGGCTGACAACGCTCGTGAGCACCAGGAACCCGATTACGGCGCTTGCCGTGAGCTCATCGAACTTGAGATTGTAGTTGATGACGGGATCCAGCAGGTGCGTAAACTTCTCGGCGAGGCTGCGCCATTGCGGTTCACCCGCTGCCTGGCCGAACTCCGAAGCCGTGTAAAGCAGTGCGGGAGGCACAAGCATGGGAAGGCTTACCAGCGTCCGCCGAGCGATGGCGGCAGGGAAGAGGGTGCTGGCGGACGCGTAGGACTCGTCCCAAGCTGCCTCGATTTCCCCCGCGGCGATCAGCAGCAAAAAAAATCCCAGACCCATGAGGTGGCAGAAGAACAGAACCGCCGTCGCGATCGTGCCCGCCGCGATCGTGCGCGCTGGAAAAGGCTGACGCCATCGTCGCCACATCGCTGCACACAGAAGCGCCAGGCCGGCTGAGGCGATGAAATTTAAAAAACCTTGCAGAAACGCCGAATTATAGGCGACCAATGCCGAGGCTAGCGGCCACCAGCAGGATCGTTCGAACACTGCCCAGCTATAGGCAGTGGTTCCTAGCACCGGCAGCAGAAGAAAAATTCCCACGACAACGCGTCCGGCAAGGTGAACCCATTGCACACCGTCGGGCAGCGCACGCAGCAGGGGCGTGAGAAGCAGATCGGTTGCCAGATTAGGAAGGATGCTCCAGTGCGCGCGATAGAATTCGGACAGCACGGGGTCCTGCCCTCCGAAAGCCAGCACGAAGGCCCGGGCGAGATGGTTCGGATAGTCGAGCAACGGCGGCACGTCGACCAGCACCAGAGGAGCCAGCAACAGCAGGCACACCATAGCCAATGCTATTAAATGGTGCTTTTGTGGGGCTTTTCCGCTCCAAGCCTCGATGCCGGCGGCAACCGGCCGCTTTCCTTTAGAACGAGACCGGCCGGACAACACTCTAAACGTGACCAGCTACGGTTATGATCGAACGGTTTGCGCTCCGGTGGTGTCTCAGTCGGCAGCGTCGGCGATTTCCGCAGGGCTTCGCTTCTGATGCTTTATCTTCTCCATCGCGGTTTCGACATGCCGCGAGAACATGAATTCCGCTGGGCGCTGGCGATCGAGGGGAATTTCCGGCGCCATCGGACCGTCGGTGCGAATGCCGCGAATCGCTTGCATCAGCGGCTTCCAGGGCTTGCGGACAGACTCCGCAACCGCCGAGGCCTCATAACCGGAATGGACCATGCAATCAGCGCATTTCTCGTAATTGCCAGTACCGTAGCTATCCCAATCGGTAGTCTCCATCAGCTCCTTGTAGGTTTTCGCATAGCCTTCACCGAGCAGGTAGCAGGGGCGCTGCCAGCCGAAATAGGTGCGCGTTGGGTTACCCCAAGGGGTGCAGTGGAACTGCTGATTGCCGGCCAGAAAGTCAAGGAACATCGAGGATTGATTGAACTGCCACTTCTTTTTCGACTTGCCCTGCTGTTCCCTGGCAAAGATGCCGCGGAACAACTGTTTGGTCTTCAATCGGTTGAGAAAGTGCGCTTGGTCCGGGGCACGCTCGTAGGCATATCCGGGAGATACCGAGATGCCATCGATGCCCATCTCTGTCACGTCGTCGAAGAAGGCGGCGACCTTCTCCGGCTCTGCGTTGTCAAACAGAGTAGCATTGATGATGGTGCGAAAGCCGTTCGATTTGGCCCGGGCGATAGCAGCAACGGCACGATCATAGACGCCGTCCTGGCAGACGGAACGATCATGCTCCTCACGGCCGCCGTCGAGATGTACCGACCACGTGAAGTAAGGGCCTGGCTTGAACTGGTCCATCTTCTTCTCAAGCAGCAATGCGTTGGTGCAAACGATGACGAATTTTTTGCGGGCGATGCAAGCCTCAACTACCTCGGCGAGCTCGCGATGCAGCAAAGGTTCGCCACCAGCGATGACAACAACCGGGGCGCCACATTCGTCCACGGCTTCCAGGCACTCGGCAACCGAGAGCCTTTGGTTGAGAATAGCAGCTGGATAATCGATCTTACCGCAACCGGAGCAGGCAAGATTGCACCGGAACAGCGGCTCAAGCATCAGCACCAAGGGATAGCGCTTGCGGCCGATTAGATGCTGCTTGACAACATAGGCGCCGACACGGAGCACCTGGTTTAGCGGCACGGCCATGCGATTATCGTCCTTTCTGCAGACAAACCAGAAGGTTTAGGCGTTGGCGAGTTGGGCCGGAAAACGAAATTTCACGTCTTCGGCAACACCTGGGAGGTTAGATATACGAATCTCGCCAAACCGCCTCATACCGTCCAGAACGCCCTGAACCAGCATCTCGGGGGCAGAAGCGCCGGCGGTTACACCGACCGAGCCGACGCCAATGAACCATTCCGGCTGCAGCGCAGAAGCATCATCTATCAGGTAACTCGGTTTTCCCAGTTCCTCGCCTATCTCACGAAGACGATTGGAGTTGGAGCTGTTGCGACTGCCGACGACGAGGATAACATCCACGGCTTTGGCGAGCTCTCGTACCGCAAATTGGCGATTTTGAGTAGCATAGCAGATATCGCGTATGTCCGGACCGACTATAGCTGGAAAGCGCCGCTGCAACTCAGCAATTATGAGTCGCGTATCATCAACCGACAAGGTCGTCTGAGTGATATAGGACAGCTGTGTCGGATCGGTGACATCAAGGTCTGCCACGTCTGCGACCGTTTGAACAAGGTGTACCCGGCCCGGAACTTGGCCGATGGTGCCCTCCACTTCTGCATGGCCGGCATGGCCAACCAGCACGATGTCACGACCCTGTGAGGCGTAACGACGCCCCTCATTGTGAACCTTCGCTACTAGCGGGCAAGTTGCGTCGATTACAGGCAAGCCACGCGCGGCAGCAAGCTCCTCCACTCGCCGAGCCACACCATGGGCGCTGAAGATAGTCATGGCACCGGCCGGAACCTCATCCAGCTCATCGACGAACACGGCGCCGCGGGTACGTAAATCTTCTACCACATGCGTGTTGTGGACTATTTCATGGCGGACATAGATTGGCGGACCATACTTCTTGAGTGCGCGTTCGACGATCTCAATCGCTCGTTCGACCCCCGCGCAGAAACCGCGGGGCTGCGCTAGCACGACGCTAATCATCCATACACTCCAGCTGGCGTGATCGTCCGGTCCGAGATTTCGGCTCCAGCTCAGGCCTGTGATCGGATGGGGGTCCAGCCACCTGGGCGATATGGCATGGTGAGACGGTGCCGGCAATGCTTTCCAGGATTGGCATTGCGCGGCAATAATCGTCTAGAACATCGAATCGTCGTAACGGAACGTTTCGTGGCGATATTTTTGGTAGAACATTTTGTGGTTGCCGCAGACTGGTTGCATGAACGGCGGCGGCAGCAGTAGCGGGAGGCAGGGCACAGCGCGATGGATGTGGCGACGAGAGCAGAGGATCTGATCGGCGCAATGGCCGCGGCAGCCGGAATCGTGGAAAAATCGTTGGATTGTTTGTTGCCGTTGACGGTCGGTCTTGAAGCTCGTCTGGTTGACGCGATGCGTTACGCGACCCTTGGAGGGGGCAAGCGGATGCGTGCGTTCCTGGTATTGGAGACGGCCGCATTGTTTGATGTGGCGCAACTCAGCGCTATCCGCGTTGCTGCTTCGGTCGAAATGCTGCACGCCTATTCTCTGGTGCATGATGACCTCCCAGCGATGGATGACGATGATTTGCGGCGAGGCCGGCCCACCGCTCACCGCGCGTTTGATGAGGCAACCGCCATTTTGGCTGGTGATGCGTTGTTGACGCGGGCGTTTGAGCTTCTGGCCGAACCCGAAACCCATAACGATCCTCAGGTGCGCTGTGACCTAGTGATGGCGCTAGGCCAGGCCTCGGGCGCTTCCGGTATGGCCGGCGGCCAGATGATTGACATGGTAAGCGAGGGAATGGTGCTCGACCTGGCGGAAATCTCGCGGCTACAGGCCATGAAGACAGGCGGATTAATCCAATACAGCGCAAAGGCAGGGGCAATTCTTGGCAACGCCAGGCATAGCGACCGTGAAGCCCTGGCCGCTTACGGCGCCGATCTTGGAACCGCCTTCCAGATCGCCGATGATTTACTCGATGCCGAAGGCACAGCTGAGGAAATCGGCAAGACAGCCGGCAAGGATGCAGCAGCGGGCAAGGCAACTATGGTGTCAATCCTCGGCATGGAGCGAGCCCGTATGTTGGCGGGTGAACTCTCGTCCCGAGCGATCGTTCACTTGAAGTCGTTTGATGATCGAGCGGTCAATCTACGAGCCCTTGCGGACTTCGTAGTTTCCCGTCGCAGCTGACAGCAGCCTAGCGATGTCTTCATCGAAGTCTCCTTTATTGGACATGGTTCGCATTCCGTCGGAGATGCGCAAC
>JANXRT010000368.1 GCA_025356735.1 Acetobacteraceae bacterium
GGACCCGAGGAGCTGCAGTGGGAAACGGTTGACATAGCGCAGCCGGGGCCCGGCCAGGCGCTGCTGCGCCACACCGCCATCGGGGTCAACTTCGTCGATGTGGTCTATCGCCGCGGCGCCGCGCCATCGCTGCCGCACATCCCGGGGCGCGAGGGGGCCGGCATCGTCGAGGCCGTCGGACCGGGCGTCACCGAGGTCGTGGCCGGCGACCGCGTCGCCTACGCTCCGCTGTCGGGCGCCTATGCCGAGCGCCGGCTGATCGCCGCCGACCGGCTGGTCAAGCTGCCCGATCAGATCGACGACATCACCGCCGCGGCGACGATGCTGCAGGGCATGACGGTGCAGTACCTGATCCGCCAGCTTCACCGGGTCGGACGCGGCGACACCATCCTGGTCCATGCCGCCGCCGGCGGCATCGGCCTGTTCCTGTGCCAATGGGCGGCCGCACTTGGCGCCCAGGTGATCGGCACCGTATCCAACGTGGAGAAGGCGGCGATCGCGCACGCGAATGGCTGCCACCACACCATCCTCTACACGCAGGAGGATTTTCTGGCGCGCGTCATGGAGATCACCGAGGGCAACGGCGTGCCGGTAGTCTATGACGGGGTCGGCCGCGACACGTTCATTAAATCCATTGGCTGCCTGGCCCGTTTGGGCCAGGTGATCAGCTTCGGCCAGGCGTCCGGCCCGGTTCCTCCCTTTGACCTGGGCCTGCTAGCGCCGAAATCCGCGGCGGTTCGCCGCGCCGGGCTGATGAGTTTCGTTTCCACCCGCGCGGACCTGCTTTCGGTTGCCGCCGACACGTTCGACGCGGTGCTGACCGGCAAGGTTCGCGTTCAGGTCAACCACACCTATCCGTTGCGCGAAGGCGCCCAGGCCAACCGGGACCTGGAAGACCGTAGAACCACCGGCTCGATCGTGCTTCTGCCCTAACGGATGCGGGTCTGGGGGCGCTGCCCCCAGCGGGGTCCGGGGCAGGCCCCGGCTTCCTTTCTTTTTGGAGCCCTCCATGACTGCCTTCCGCTTCGACAAAGTTGTCCTACCCCCCGAAGTCGAAATCGTGCGCGAGGAGGTCCGAGACTTCCTAGCCGACAACCGCACCCTGATGCAGCCGATGCCGATGGGCTTCAGCCCGGAGTTCTCGCGCGCGATGGCGGCCCAGGGCTGGATCGCGATGACCTGGCCGAAGCAGTATGGGGGCCACGAGCGCAGCGCGTTGGAGCGTTACGTGGTGCTGGAGGAGATGCTGGCGGCCGGCGCCCCGGTCGGCGCGCACTGGGTCGCCGATCGCCAGAGCGGGCCGAACATCCTCAGGTTCGGCACCGATTTCCAGCGCGACTGGTATCTGCCCCGCATCGCCGCCGGCGAGCTGTTCTTCTGCATCGGCATGAGCGAGCCGAACAGCGGCTCGGACCTTGCGGCCACGCGCACCCGGGCGACCAAGGTGCAGGGCGGCTATCTGGTCAACGGCTCCAAGCTGTGGACCTCCAACGCGCATCGCGCCACGCACATGATCCTGTTCTGCCGCATGGCCGGTAGCGGCGACGAGATCGACCGGCGCAGCGGCGGCACCCAGTTCCTGGTGGACATGAAGTCGCCCGGCATCGACATCCGTCCGGTGCACAACCTGCTGGGCGAGCACCATTTCAACGAGGTCTTCCTGACCGATCTGTTCGTGCCCGACGACGGATTGCTGGGCCAGGAGGGTAATGGCTGGAAGCAGGTCAGCAGCGAGCTGGCCTTTGAGCGCAGCGGCCCCGAGCGTTTCCTGTGCACGTTCCGCCTGCTGGTCGAGCTTGTGCGGGTGGCGGGTCCCACCCCGGAGCCGGAGGTCGCGCTGGCGATCGGCCGTTTGACCGCGCACCTTTCGACATTGCGCCGGATGTCGCTGTCGATCGCCTCGATGCTGGAGCGCGACGAGAACTCCAATCTCGAGGCCGCGATGGTCAAGGACCTCGGCACCACATTCGACCAGCAGGTTCCCGAAACGGCGCGGCTGCTGTTCGGATCCGAGCCCGAATTGCACGCGCTCGACGCCTATACCTCAACCCTGGCGCGCACGATGATGCATGCGCCCCGATTCTCGATCCAGGGCGGCACGCGTGAGATCCTGCGCGGGATCATAGCGCGCGGGCTGGGTCTGCGCTAAGGCATGTTTCTTGCGAGGCAGGTTCAGGACCGAGCGGCCAGCGTGGAGATGATCTTAGGTGCCAAGACCAACATTCCGGGCTTCCAGGCACCACGCCTGCGTTGACGTGAGGATCGCGGCGCCGACGCTTCGTCGCCATCCATGCTGAAGGTTGCCGCCTACACCTCCGACGGCGCCTCGCAGTTCTTCGACGAGATGCTGGGGATTGGCGGCACCCCGCGCCCGGCCTATGAAACTCTCGTGCGGTGGCTAGGGTCGCAAACCCGAACTTCGCTGCGCCAGAAGCAGCAGGAGGCGGACGACATCTTCCGCCGCCTGGGCATCACCTTCGCAGTCTATGGCGCCGACCAAGCCAACGAGCGGGTAATCCCGTTCGACCTGATTCCACGTATTATCTCCGCTGCGGAGTGGCGCTTCCTGGAGCGCGGCATCGAGCAGCGGGTGCGGGCGCTGAACGCCTTCCTGTTCGACATCTACCACCGCCAGGAGATCATCCGCGCCGGCATCATCCCTGGCGAGCTGATCAACCAGAACGAAGCCTTTTTACCCGAGATGATGGGCTTTGATCCGCCCGGCAACGTTTATGCCCACATCATCGGCACCGACATCGTGCGTGCCGGCGAGACCGGCTACTACGTGCTGGAGGACAATCTCCGCACCCCGTCGGGCGTCTCCTACATGCTCGAGAACCGGGAGGCGATGATGCATCTGTTCCCCGAATTGTTCGCTGCCCACCGCGTTGCACCGGTGGAACGCTATCCGGAGCTGCTGCGCCAGACCCTCGGCAGCGTGGCGCCGTTGTATTGCGATGGCGAGCCGCGCATCGCGGTTTTGACCCCCGGGGTGTTCAACTCGGCGTATTTTGAGCACGCCTTCCTGGCCGACCAGATGGGCGTTGAACTGGTGCAGGGCAGCGACCTGATCGTTGAGGATGGCGCGCTGTACATGCGCACCATCCGCGGCAAGGAACGGCTGCATGTGCTGTATCGCCGGTTGGACGACGCCTATATCGACCCGCTGAATTTCCGTGCCGATTCGCTGCTCGGCGTACCCGGACTGTTTGATCTGTATCGCGCCGGCAAGGTGACCATCGTCAACGCACCGGGCACTGGCATTGCCGACGACAAGGCGATCTACGCCTACGTTCCCGAGATCGTTTCGTTTTATACTGGGGAAAGGCCGATCCTGGAGAACGTGCAGACCTTTCGCTGCTCGATCGACGACGAGCGGGGCTACGTGCTGGACAATCTGCATGAGCTGGTGGTCAAGGAGGTGCATGGTTCCGGCGGCTACGGCATGCTAATCGGTCCGCATGCAAGCAAGACCGAGCGTGCGGATTTCGCCCTGCGGATCAAGGCGCGGCCATCCAACTATATCGCTCAGCCGACCCTCGCCCTTTCCACCTGTCCGGCCTTCTGTCCGGACGGCGTGTCGCCACGCCACGTCGACCTGCGGCCGTTTGTGCTGGTGGGCGACAAGGTTCGGGTCACACCTGGCGGACTGACGCGGGTTGCCATGAAAAAGGGTTCTCTGGTCGTCAATTCCAGCCAGGGTGGCGGAACCAAGGACACCTGGGTTTTGGAGGACTGATCATGCTTGGCCGTATTGCCTCCAATCTATATTGGATGTCACGCTACATGGAGCGGGCGGAAAATATTGCCCGGCTCACGGAAGTGGGACATCGGCTTTCGTTGACCCCGGATATCGGCTCCGGCTACCGCGAGGACTGGCAGTCCACCCTGGCTGCGGCCGGG
>JANXRT010000475.1 GCA_025356735.1 Acetobacteraceae bacterium
CCGCCAAAGCGGCGCGGCCGGCCGCCTGCGAAAGGACACAACGATCACCCAACCGGCTGATCCCCGACACCAAATCCGCCGCCAAACTAGGGAAGTTTGAACGCCCACAATCAGGGATAATTCGGCGCCCGTTGACAGACGGACAGGTTCGGCCCCAGGTCCACGCCGATCAGCACCGCGGCGCGCACCCGCTCCGGCAGGTCCGCCAGCTCCGCCACCCGGCCCGCGACCAGCCCGGCCGGCAGGTTGTTCACCAGGTTGCAGCCGAAGGCGAGCACCAGACCCGCCGCCCACGTCGCCTCCGTCGCCGAATGCTGGACAAAGCGGTGCAGAAGGTCCGCCAGGCGCGTGGTCACGCCGGTCTTCTCCAGCGCCTCCACCAGCACGAACAGCCCGGCGACCAGCGGCAGCACGCCCCAGGAGATCTGCTTCAGCATCGCGAGCGGCCCGGATCCGGCGCGCCACAGCACCAGCACTGCCGTCACGGCACCGGCCAGGAAGGTCGGCAGCCCAAGCCGGATGTCGAATGCCGAGGACGCCAGCAGCACCACCGCGGTGCCGCCGAGGCCCCACGCCGCCATGCGCCCGGCGGCGGACAGCTCCGGCACGCCGATGTCGGCCGACAAATCCTGCAACTCGCCTCGCTGCGTCCAGCGCAGGACGGCGTAGGTGGCGAGGATGGACAGCAGGGAAGGCAGCGCGTAGCGCGGCAGCCAGGCGAGCAGCGGCGGCATGTGCGCGCCGTAGATCACCAAGTTGGCCGGGTTGGAGATCGGCAGCACGAAGCTCGCCGCGTTGGCGATGAAGGCGCAGATGAACAAATAGGGTAGCGGCTTCTCCGCCCTCGCGGTTTTTACGACGGCGGCAACGGCCGGGGTCAGCACGACGGCCGTGGCGTCGTTGGACAGGAAGGCCGTGACCACGATGCCGACCAGGAACACCAGGGTGAACAGCCGCGGGCCGGACCCGCGGGCGGCCCGGGCGGCATAGGCGGCGAGCCAGTCGAACAGCCCCTCCTGCCGGGCCAGCTCCGCCAGCAGCATCATGCCGACCAGAAACAGGTAGACATCCGTGCCCTTGCCGACGCCGGCCAGGGCGTCCATGGGGGACAGCAGGCCCAGCACCACCAGCAAGGCGGCACCCGCGACCGCCCACACCCACTCCGGCCAGGAGAATGGGCGAAAGATGACGCCGGCCGTGGCTGCGGCGGCGATGCCCCAGATCGTCCAGGGAGAGGCGGCGAGCGCGCCCATCAAGCCGCCGCTGCCGGGCTGGCCTCCGAAGCTGCGCCGCCCTGTGAGGACCCATCATCAGCCGGACGGGTCTCCTTCATCAGCACGGCGAAAACACCAGGGCGATCACGGCAACTCCCGCCAGGTACAGGAATCCAGCCGGGTAGCCGAACCCCTGCACGACGTAGCCCGCGGTCAGGTTGCTGAGCGCCGCGCCCACGCCTACCGACAGCGCCGTCAACCCCTGAGCCAGGTTGAACCGGCCGGTGCCGCGTATCAGGTCGGAGGCGATCAGCACCGACACCACGCCGAAGATGCCCGCCGCCACCCCGTCCAGGAGTTGGATGGCCACGACCCCAAAGGGCTTGGCGGTGAACGAGAACAGCACGCCGCGCACCGGCAACACTGCCAGCGCCACCAGGAAGATTGTCTTGCGGCCGACGCCCCGCGCCGACGCACGGCCAACGACCCAGGCCACCCCCACCATGCCAAGCTGCGCCGCGATGATGCAGGCTGACAGCGCCAGGGTGTCGCTGCCGGGATGGGTCTGCGCCAGCACTTGCCCGGCCATCGGCAGCATCGCCGCGTAGCCGAAATGGAACAGCACCACGGCAGCCAGGAACGTCAGCAGGTCCCGGCGCCGCAGCAAGTCGCGGAACGCGATGGGCTGGCCGCTCTCGGCCTTGTCTTCTCCGCCCCGGGCGCGCTCGTGATCGATCTCGGCCGGGTTGATGAGCGTCACGACCAGCGCGCTGGCGACCGCGAAGGCGCAGACAAGATAGAAGATCCAGTCGTGCCCGATATACTGCCCCAGCACTCCCGCCAGCCCGTCAGCGGCTCGATGAGCGCCCACTCCTCGTCGGTCAGGTCGGTCGGGTAGCGCCGCTTGCTGCGGTCGTAGCGGACGCGGTTCTCGGGAGTCCACATGGCACAGCCTGGTCAGGTCGGGTCAAACCCGACCAAACCACAAACCCACGCCAACACTCAAGATGTTCCCGGATGGACACTGAGGGATACTCCGCAGCCGGCAAGCTGCCCGCTTTAGCGTCGCCCTTCGGCTGGCATCACGGGGATTTCCTCGCAGCCTTCCTGATGGATCAGCCCTTGAGCCGATCCGCGCGGCCCGTGCAACTCGAACGCCATCTGCTGCAGGCGCCCTTCAGCCGACGTCCAGGCAGTGGCACTGGAAGCCGGTGTCGCGCTGAGCGAAGGGTATTGCAGAAGGGCCTTCCATCGCATGCCTCCAGCATAGGTGACCGCCTGGATCGGCAGCACTATGACCCGGTCGGCCTTAAATCCAGGCAGAAACACCGGCACCTCGGCGTCCCGATGGGGAAGGAACCTGACCCAGTAGAAGGCCATGGCAAGTGGTGAGCGCAGTCCGAAAGACAGTTTTGCCCCGTCGAGGTCAAGATCCACGCGGCGCTCCGGCGAAGCGAAGGGATAGTCGGGCAGCCAGTTTCGGCCAAAATCGGAGCTGTCCCAGTGCTGCGCGAAACCGGGATGCTTGTCGCGGAACTCGGCAAGTGTTTTGCCCTGCACGCGCCGGCCCTGCATGCCATCCGGAGTGCGCTGGAAAACATCCCAGTTCTGACGGACGATGTGGTCGGCTATCAGGTAGCGGTAATTCACCGCCACTTCCTGAAGCTCCTCGCCTTTCCAGGTACTGACCTCTTCCATCAGGTATCGAACCGTCACTAAAAGGTGCCACCGTGCCGAGAATGCGACGACGACATCGACTCGTGTCAGGCCATCGATATTTTCGACATCGGTCGTGATCGTAGCCCGACCCTGGTAGTCGGTGGTCCCGGCAAACCGACAAAGCTCGGCGGCAGACGCGTCCGATGCGCACAGCCATGTTGCGGCGACGGCCGCCAACAGCAGCTTTATCATGGCGATCAAAATCCCTCCGTTCCCACAACCCTGTGCTGTCCCATTCAAGGTCGATTGTTGGGCACGGGCCAAGTGTTGCAGCCATTGAGGCTCTCGACGAACCCGTGCTGCCGCGGCTTCTCATTGCCGCCGCTGCCGCAGGAACTACAGGCATCAGTGAATTGTTCGGTGCATTGTGATGGATAACATTCCGAAGCAGCGTTCCGATCGAACTCAGCTCCAGCAGATCATCGCCGGCCTGACCGAGGGTGTGATCATCGTCAACCCCGACCAGACGATCTCCTGGGCAAATGAAACCGCCCTGACGCTGCACGGCGTCGCCTCGGTCAAGGACCTTGGCAGCACAGTCACCGAGTATCGCAACCGTTTCGAACTCCGCTATCGCAACCGCCACAAGCTGCCGGCAGGCGACTACCCAATGGAGCGGGTCGTCGCCGGCGAGGCGTTCAGTGAGGTCGTCGTGGAGGTCGCCCGCCCGGGAGAGGACAAACGCTGGGTCCATCAAATTCGCAGCCTGGTGCTGACAGACCCGAAAGGTCAGCCAGA
>JANXRT010000487.1 GCA_025356735.1 Acetobacteraceae bacterium
TTCGTGCTGCTGCTTGGTGCCGGCGTGCTGCTGTCTGTGCCGATCGGCTTCGCCTTCGGTCTCGCCACCGTCGCCTATCTGGTGACGTTGACGCGCACGCCGCTGACCGTCGTGGTGTCGCGCATGGATGAAGGCATGAGCAGCCTGATCCTGCTGGCCGTGCCGCTGTTCGTGTTCCTTGGCGTGCTGATCGAGATGACCGGCATGGCGCGGGCCATGGTTGCGTTCCTCGCGGCGTTGCTCGGCCATGTTCGCGGCGGGCTGTCCTACGTGCTGCTGGGCGCGATGTACCTGGTTTCCGGCATTTCCGGATCGAAGGCCGCCGACATGGCGGCCGTCGCGCCGGCATTGTTTCCCGAGATGAAGCGCCGTGGCGCGCATGAGGGCGAGCTGGTTTCGCTGCTGTCGGCCTCGGGGGCGATGAGCGAGACCATCCCGCCGTCGCTTGTGCTGATCACCATTGGCTCGGTTACCGGCGTTTCGATTGCCTCCCTGTTCACCGGCGGGCTGATGCCGGCGGTGGTGCTGGCGGTGGCGCTGGCGGCGATCGCGCGCTACCGGTCGCGGGGCGAGGACATGACCGGCGTTGTCCGCGCGCCGGCGAAGCAGGTGCTGCGCGCGCTGGTGATCGCGCTGCCGGCGTTGCTGCTGCCGTTCCTGATCCGCACTGCGGTAATCCAGGGGATTGCCACCGCGACCGAGGTCTCGACCATCGGCATCGCTTATGGGGTGCTGGCCGGGCTGTTCATCTACCGGCAGTTCGACTGGCGGCTGTTCCCGATGCTGGTCGAGACCGCCGCCCTGTCCGGCGCCATCCTGCTGATCATCGGCACGGCCACGGGGATGGCCTGGGCGCTGACGCAATCGGGCTTCTCGCACCAGCTGGCGCTCGGCATGGCAGCGATGCCGGGCGGCGCGATCGGCTTCATGGCTGTGTCGATCGTGGCCTTCATCGTGCTCGGCAGCGTGCTGGAGGGCATTCCCGCCATCGTGCTGTTTGGGCCGCTATTGTTCCCGTCGGCGCGGCTGGTCGGAATCAACGAGATCCACTACGCGATGGTGGTCATCCTGGCGATGGGCATCGGCCTGTTCGCGCCGCCGTTCGGGGTTGGCTACTACGCCGCCTGTGCCATCGGCCGCGTGTCGCCGGATGCCGCCATGCGCCGGATCTGGCCGTATCTGGCGGCGGTGCTGGCGGGGTTGATCGTTGTCGCGGCGGTGCCTTGGTTCAGCACTGGGTTTCTCTAGGGGCAAGATTTCCGAGGAATGCCGAGCTCTTTGGCGAAGCCTCGAATAGACACTACGCCTGTTTTGCGGCGCTCGACGATACGCATGCGAAATTTCTCGCCAACGATAATTTCGTGTGTGACTAATGAGTTGTTAATTCTTCAAATTGTAGCAAGATTGCTTTGACAATGGCCCATATGTCTAAAATTTTGACGGTCAGCATGGTTGCTCTTGCGGCATTCTTTCCCGTGGTTGCGAGTGCTACCACGTTCGATGCCGTGGCCGCGTTCTCTTCGACCGTCAATCCGAATGAATCGTTCAGCTACGGCTATCGTATTGGTAGCGGGTCGTTAGTGCTTTACAATGCGAACACGACTAGCTGCGCTGGCATCGGTGGGCTTCCCTGCCAGTATTCGACCAGCTTCAACAATAATAATTTGCCGGCCGTCGGTATCAACACGACGGGCGCCTTGATCTCGAGCGGATCTGTGCGCATTCCGACTAACGAGTTGTTCATGCATCCGGTTGGACAAAATTCTGGACTGTTGGCGGGAGACACGATTGTGCGCTTCACGGCGCCCGTCGCCGGATTATATTCGGTCAGCGGCCTGTTCCAGATCCTCGACGTGAGCCCAAGCGGCGTCGAGGTAAGTATCGAAGGTGGAACCTCGGTATTTGCGACGGCCCTGGGCGTTTCATTGAACAACACGGCTTCGTTCAGCTTCGGCACCTTTCTGGCACTCGGTGGTACGCTGGACTTCGTCGTCGACTCCGCGGGTTCATACTACAACGACTCGACCGGGCTGCAGGCGCTCCTGAGCGTGGATGTGCCGGAGCCGGTCTCCGTCGCCTTGCTGGCGATGGGGCTGATCGGAACCGTTGTCGCGGGTCGCCGACGCCCAGGCCTGTAGGCGCGGCCCGCGGGGTGCATGACCCGCGGCCGCTTGCCTTCCCTTGTTCTACTTCACCGACGAGAAGCTGGTCGGCTGCAGGAACGAGCTGACGATGTTGTGCACGATCTGACCAGCTTCCTCGGTCTTGGCACGGCCGGCCAGCCAGTCCGGATCGGCGCCGAACGCCGCCCATTTCTTCTCGCGCTCGGCTAGCGACTCCCAGGCCAACATGTAGTGCAAAGTCTGGTTCGACTCGCCGACGACCGTGGTCCAGAAGCCGGCCTGGCGGATACCGTGCTTCTCCCAGATCTTCAGCGTTAGCGTATCGAAGCGCCTGAGCAGGTCAGGTAGCTTGCCTGGGATGCAGTGATAGATGCGCAGCTCGTAGATCATCGTTTTCCTCCGTTTTGTTTATGAGCGCAGTCTGCTTGCGCCGGGGCGACGCGGCAACCGGGGTCAGAACTTTTCGGTCCAAGGACGAAGTTCTTGTTCCCAGGTCCAGGCGCTGCGCTTCTGCCGGATGACCTGCCAGTAGGCTTCGGCAATCGCGTCGGGGTCTAACCAACTGTCGGGATTGTTGGCAGGGTCTGGACGGGCGGCGGAGCGGATGCCGCCATCGATGACGAAATGCGACACGTGGATGCCCTTCGGCGCCAGCTCGCGCGCCATGCTCTGCGCCAGGCCGCGCAGCGCGAACTTGCCCATGGCGAAAGCGGCGGAGTTGACGTAGCCCTTGACGCTGGCGGAGGCGCCGGTGAACAGGATGTTGCCTTCGTTGCGGGCCAGCATCCGCTTTGCCGCCTGCTGGCCGACCAGGAAGCCGCCATAGGCCGACACCGCGATGGCCTGGGCGACGGAATGCGGGTCGATCTCGGCGATCGGACCGGCGGCGCGGGCCGAGGCGTTATAGACGACGATCGACGGATCGGCCGGCAGGTTGTCGAACAACGTGGCAACAGCTTCGGGCTTGGTGGCATCGCAGGCATACGCGACTGCCCCGGTCTCGGCACACAGGGCCGCCAGTTTCTCGGTGTTGCGGGCCGTCAACGCCACCTGGATGCCATTTTTGCCGAACAGCCGGGCCAACGACGCGCTCAGCCCCTGCCCGGCTCCTACGATCAACGCCAGTTCCGTCATTGGTCGTCCCCCGTGTCTTGGATGACGATAACGGCGGCACGGCCGTTCGCAAACAGGACTTCATCCGCGCGCCAAATTGGCTTAATCATGCCCGATAACCTGGCGCCATGCCGGGATGGAGGAAAAGCGATCATGCTTGGACTGATGCAGCACGGCCCGTTGTTGATCTCGTCCGTGCTCAAGCATGCGGCGCGCCATCACGGCGGCACCGAGGTGGTCTCCAAGGAGATCGAGGGCAACATCCATCGCACCAGCTGGGCCGAGGTCGAGCGCCGGTCTCGTCGCATGGTGCGGGTGCTGCAAGGCCTCGGCGTCAAGGCGTCGGACCGCGTCGGCACCCTCGCCTGGAACAATTTCCGGCATCTCGAAATCTATTACGGCGCGCCCGGGATGGGGGCGATCTGCCACACCATCAACCCGCGGCTGCACCCGAGCGACCTCGGCTACATCATCAACCATGCCGGCGACGTGGTGATCTTCGCCGATGTCACCTTCGCTCCACTGGTCGCCGCCGTGGCACCGCACATAACGGCCACGGTGCGCGCGGTGATCTTCATGACCGACGCCGCCCACATGCCAACCTTGGCGCTGCCGCCGGGCATGCAGCTGCTTTGCTACGACACGCTGATGGATGCGGCCGATGAGGATTACGAGTGGCCGGAGTTCGACGAGAACACCGCCAGCGCGCTCTGCTACACCTCCGGCACCACCGGCCGGCCGAAGGGCGTGCTCTACAGCCATCGCTCGACCATGCTGCACGCCTACGCTGTCAGCACCGCCGACGTGCTCGGTGTCACCGCGCAGGACCGCGTGCTGCCGGTGGTGCCGATGTTTCACGTCAATGCCTGGGGCACGCCGTATTCCTCGGCGCTGACCGGCACGGCGCTGGTGATGCCGGGGCGCTTCCTCGACGGCGCCAGCATGTATCAGCTGATGAACGAGGAGCGGGTGACGATGTCGGCCGGCGTGCCGACGGTGTGGCTCGGCCTGCTGCAGCACATGCGCGCGACGCCTGGTGCCAAACTTGAAACCGTGAAACGCCTGATGACCGGCGGCTCGGCCTGCCCGCCGATGCTGATCGAGGCGTTCGCGCGCGAATACGGCGTGCGTATGGAGCATGGCTGGGGCATGACTGAGATCAGCCCGGTCGGCACCTATAACCGGCCCAAACCGGCGCACTTCGGGCTCGACCAGGCCGGGCACGAGCAGCTGACCCTGAAGCAGGGCCGCGCGCTGCCCGGCATCGACATCAAGATCGTGGATCCAGACAACAACGAACTGCCCTGGGATGGCGTTGCGTTTGGCGA
>JANXRT010000546.1 GCA_025356735.1 Acetobacteraceae bacterium
GCCCAGCATCACCCGGCCGCGCGTCATGTGATCGAGCTGCACGAACCTTTGCGCCACCAGCAGCGGATGGTGGTACGGCAGGCTCGTCACCCCCGTCCCTAGCTTGATGTGGCGCGTCCGCTCGGCCGCCTGCGCGATCACCAGTTCGGGCAGCGCGATCAACTCCCACCCCGCAGAATGATGCTCGCCGATCCACGCCTCGTCGTAGCCGAGGTGGTCCAGCCACTCGATCAGCTCGACATCGCGCGCCAGCGCCAGGGTCGGGTTCTCGCCGACCCGGTGGAACGGCGCCAGGAAGATGCCGAAATTCATACCGCGATGTGCCACGCAACCGCTCCCGTGTTTTTCCAACCAGACAGTGCAACGCCCACCCGCCATAGCCAAGCCGCACCCGCCATGGCAGCCTTCGTCAAAACCACGGGGAAAGAAACCATGAGGCTCGCGGGCAAGGTCGCCATCATCACCGGCGCCGCATCCGGCATGGGCGCCGCCACCGCGCGCCGCTTCGCGCGCGAGGGCGCCACCGTCATCATCGCCGACATGCTGGAAACCGAGGGCCGCGCCGTGGCCCAGCAAATCGTCACCGCCAACGGCCACGCCGAATTCCGCAAACTGGACGTCACCGACGAGGCCAACTGGCGGGAACTCGTAGCCGACACCGTCGCCGCCCATGGCAAGCTCGACATTCTGGTCAACAACGCCGGCATCAGCGGCAGCGCCGTCACCGACACGCTGGAAACCCCGATGTGGGACAAACTCATGGAGGTCAACGGCCGCGGCACCTTCCTCGGTATCAAGTTCGCCGTGCCCGAAATGCAAAGGAACGGCGGCGGCTCGATCGTCAACCTCTCATCGATCTCCGGCGTGGTCGGCCAGAACCGCATCCATATCGGCTACAACGCGTCGAAGGGCGCCGTCCGCACGCTGACCAAATCCGTCGCCGTCCAATACGGCCGCGACAACATACGCTGCAACAGCATCCACCCCGGGCTGATGCCGGCGATGCGAACCTCCGGCGCCACCGCCGACCCGGCATTCCGTGGCAAGATGCTGGAATCCGTGCCGCTCGGCCGCTCCGGCGAGGCCGACGAGGTCGCCAACGCGGTGCTGTTCCTGGCCTCCGACGAGGCGTCCTACATCACCGGCGCCGAGCTTTACGTCGATGGCGGGTATCTGGCGAATTAGGAAAGATCAGGGCTCTGCCCCGAACCCCGCAAAAGGGCGATGGCCCCTTTGAAACCCATCTACTGGCTTAATGACTGAACGATCTTATCCGGTGCGCTGCCAAAGAACCGTAATGCCTCCGCCTCCGAGCCACCGAACGCCACGTCGGAGTAGGTCTTCATCCGCAAAGCAAACGCCTTTTCCGACAGGAACTTGTTGTCCATGCTGGGGTCGTCCTCGCCCATCGACTTGAACATCCTGGCAACCGCCCGGTCCAGCCGGACCTGAGCGATGTCATACAGCATGCATAGCCTCGTCGGATCGATGCGTTCCTTGGCACCGTCATAGCATTTCTGAACGTCGCGGTTCACGCCCAGTATCCCGGTAGCCTCCCTCACCCGCTTGAACCGGTCCGTTACCCGGTCCGTAACCCTGGCATTCACCGTCCCATCATCCTTCGCCTCACCAACCGAAACACCCGCCGCCAGAAACCCGACCAGGCAAACCGCGAATAATCCTCGAAGCTTCATGCCACCCTCGAAAAAATCATGGCTTCCCGCACCGGCCAATGGAGAAAAACGGCTCGGGATCGATCGCCACCCCGCCGACAAGGATGCCGAAGAAAAGATGCGTGCCATAGGTCACCCCGGTGCGCCCGACCACGCCGATCTTCTCGCCGGCACTCACCACCCGCTTGCCCTCGGCGAAAGCCGGCGCCACCAGCCCGACATGCGAGTATAGCGAAACGAAACCATCCGCCCCGCCATGCCAGATCAGTATCTCCAACCCACCCGGACCGCGCTTGTGGATGGCGAGAACCCGCCCGTCTGCCACCGCGCGGATCACCCCGCCCGCCGGCGCCGCCAGATCCATGCCGTTATGGAACCCGACCGCGTTCGGCCCGATCCGCCGCCGCATCCCGAACGGCGAGGTCACGCAGGTCGGCGACACCGGCGCCTGCAGCGAACCTTTTGGCGGCAAGTCCGTGGCGGCGACAAGCCTTGCGTCAAGCGTCAGGGCTGCAACGCAAACCAGAGCAAACCAGGCCCTCAAGCCTGTTCCGATCCAACCAGGTCATACCCCTTCCACCGATACACCACCGTGGACACCACCCAGCACCCAACAAAAATTCCGACCACGGCGAACCCCAGATACCCAAAGCTGCCGTTCAGCCGGCCGACCAGCTCCCAGAATGGACCCGTCAACGCGAGCCGGTCGCCGAGCAGGCCCAGCGCCTCAATGCCGCCGATCAGCACCGCCACCAGCACCGAGGCCGCGGTGATCGTCAGGTTGTACCACAGCTTGCGCATCGGATGGACGAACGCCCAGCCATAGGCGCCGACCATCAGCACGCTGTCGGCGGTGTCCACCAGCGCCATCCCCGCGGTGAACAAGGCCGGGAACACCATCGCCTGCCAGGGCGACAGGCCCTGCGCCGCCTGGGTCGCGGAAATGCCGAGCAGCCCGATCTCGGTCGCGGTGTCGAAGCCGAGCCCGAACAGGAAGCCGAGCGGATACATGTGCCAGCTTCGCGTGATCGCGCGGAACAGCGGCCGGAACAGCCGCGCCATCAGCCCGCGCCCGGCCAGTTGCCGGTCCAGCGCCTGCTCGTCCAGCGGCCCGCCGCGCCGCACATCTCGAAAACTCCGCCACACCGATCGCAGGATGACGACGTTGACCAGCGCGATGACGAGGAGAAAAGTCGCCGACACCAGCGTGCCGATCAACCCCCCGACCTCCTTCGCGGCGCCCCATTGGTCCTGCATCGCCGAGGCGGTCACGGCGATCGCCAGCGACGCCAGCACGACGATGGTCGAGTGGCCGAGCGAGAACCACAGCCCGACCGTCAACGGCCGCCGCCCCTCCTGCATCAGCTTGCGCACCACGTTGTCGATCGCCGCGATGTGGTCGGCATCGACTGCATGGCGCAGCCCGAACACCCAGGCCAGCAGCGCGGTGCCAAGCAGGGTCGGGCGATCATGAAACGCCGCCCACGCCCAGCCCCAGGCCGCGAAGTTGGCCGCGATCAGGGTGCAGAACAGCAGGCCCGTCAGCCGACGCGGCGAACCCGCAGCCGATTTCTCAGGGTTCATCCGTGGGCAATCCTTTATCCGTGCTCCCATGCTGGCGTGCGACGCGCGCCAGGTCCACCCCGATTGCACGGTTCCGCCAAGCCATTACACTTCCCCCATGGGACCTTTATCCGGACTGAAGATCGTCGAATTCGCCGGCATCGGGCCCGGCCCGATGTGCGCCATGCTGCTCGCCGACATGGGCGCCGACGTGCTGCGCATCGACCGCACGGAGGCCGCCGACGTCGGCTCCCGCCGGCCCGCGAAGTTCGACATCCTGCGGCGCAACCGGCGCACCCTGAAACTCGACCTCAAGCGGCCGGACGCCATCGCGCTGGCGCTCGACTTCGTTGCCAAGGCCGACGGGCTGGTCGAGGGCTTCCGCCCCGGCGTCATGGAGCGCCTCGGCCTCGGCCCCGAAATCTGCTTCGCGCGCAACCCAAAGCTGGTGTTCGGCCGCATGACCGGCTGGGGCCAGGAAGGCCCGATGGCCCACGCCGCTGGCCACGACCTCAACTACATCGCGCTGACCGGCGTGCTCGACAGCATCGGCCGCGCCGGCGCCCCGCCCACGCCGCCGCTCAACCTGGTCGGCGATTTCGGCGGCGGCGCGCTCTATCTGGCGATGGGCATGCTGGCGGCGATGATCGAGGCGCGAACCTCCGGCCAGGGCCAGGTGGTCGATGCCGCCATGGTCGACGGCGCCGCCTCGCTGATGACCGCCGCCTACGGCATGAAGGCCGGCGGCCTGATGGAGGGTGGCCGCGGCGGCAACATGCTCGACAGCGGCGCCTATTTCTACGACGTTTACGAATGCTCGGACGGCAAATACGTGTCGCTCGCCTGCATCGAGCCCAAGTTCCACGCCGAGTTCCTCACCCGCGTCGGCATCGATCCCCAATCCCTGCCGTCGCAGCACGACCGCGCCAACTGGAACGTCGCGCGCGAGAAATTCACCGAAATCTTCCGCACCAGAACCCGCGACGAGTGGACCACGTTGCTGGAGGGCACCGACGCGTGCTTCGCCCCGGTAATGACCATGAACGAGGCGCCGCACCACCCCCACATGGCAGCCCGCGGCACCTTCATCGAGCTGGACGGCATCACCCAGCCGGGCCCGGCGCCACGCTTTTCGCGCACCCCAGCCGGCATACCGACGGCACCCGATGCGCCGGGTCAGGACAACGTCGAAAAGAACATGGCCGATTGGGGCTTCGCCGCTGCCGCCGTCGAAACCGCCAAGGCGGCCGGGCTGATCGCCTAGCCGAGAAACTCAGCCGTCCAGCGCTCGAAATCTGCCTCCCGCGTCACCCGCTTCATCAGCGCGGCGCTGGCAACGCCGGAAATATCCTTGGGCGCCACGCCATCGCGCATGGCCTTCAACGTGTCGTAAAGCGCCTGCACCGAAGCCGAGAACGGCAAATGCGGCTGCAACGCGATTCTCACCTTGCGCGATGCGAGATACTCGCAGTCCGAAAGCTCGCCCGCTGCGCCGCCTATCATGATCGGGAGAGACGTCGCCGCCGAAACCGCATCCAGTTGCGCCCGATCGCGGATGCCAACCAGGAAGATCCCATCCACTCCCGTACCGGAATAAGCCCGCACCCGCGCGATCGCGTC
>JANXRT010000005.1 GCA_025356735.1 Acetobacteraceae bacterium
ATGCTGTGCCCGCAGCTTGGCCAGCCTCGACTGGACATTTCCGCGCAGCATGGTCACGCGCAGGTCCGGGCGCGCGTGCAGCAGCTGCGCCTGGCGCCGCACCGAGGCGGTGCCGATGACGGCGCCGCGCGGCAGGGCAGCATATGGGTCGTGCGGATCGGGGGCGTCACATCGGTCGCCGAGGATGAGCGCGTCGCTGGCATCCTCTCGGGCCAGCGTGCAGGCCAGCACGATGCCGGAAGGCAGCTCGGTCTCGAGGTCCTTCAGGCTGTGCACCGCGAAGTCGATCCGGCGGTCGAGCAGCGCCTCGTGGATCTCCTTGGCGAACAGGCCCTTGCCGCCGATATCGGCCAGCCTGCGGTCGAGGATGCGGTCGCCGGTGGTGCTCATCGCGTGTTCCTGGAACACGTCCATGCCGCGCAGCACCGGGCAGATGCGGGTGAGCAGGTCGAGGAAGGCGCGGGTCTGCACCAGCGCCAGCGGCGAGGCCCGGCTGCCGACCCGCAGCGGCAGGATGCGGTCGGCGTGCGGCCGGGTCAGGCGAACCGCGTCGTCAGCGGCGATCATGGCGCCTTGCCGCCGTCCCGCCGCCTGGCACGATCGCCCCGGTCCAGGCCCTTGGCCGACGGCATCGCGCGCGGGCTGCCGCGGCGGCGCGATGCGGCACCGGGATTGATTGCGCCGGGACTGGCCGCACCGACCGGCTCGCCGCGGGCGTTGCGCCCCTTGAACGGATAATTTTGCCGCACGATCGACAGGTTGAGCACGCTGGCGAACGACACCCAGACCAGATAGGGCGCCATCGCCAGGCTGGCGGTGGCCGAGATCGGCGCCAGCACCACGATCAGCGCCGCGATCGACAGCCACAGCACGACCACCTCGGCCAGGGCACGGTCCGGCCGACGCTGGCGGAAGAACAGCAGGCTCCAGACGATGTTGGCCAGGCCGTTGAGCACGAACAGGCCGGCGACCAGGCGGCGGCCGTCCTCGCCAGGCGCGTTCTGCCAGCCCAGATAGGCGGCGTAGGAGGCGAGGGTGAGGATGATCGTCCAGGCCGGGCCGAACAACCAGTCGGGCGGCTTCCAGCCGGGCTTGCGCAGCCCATAATACCACGGCGAAAGATCCGTCATCCAGGCGCCGAAGCCCGCGACGACGACGCCCCAGATCGCGGCTGCTACCATCGGCATCGTCATGCCGCGCGCAATCCGACCAGGTGCGCCAGGTCCTTGAAGAAGATGCGGACATGGGCGATCGGCTTGGCGCGGACCAGCTGCTTGTTCATGTAGGCGTCCCAGGTAAGGGTCTGGACGTCGGGATCGCGGCAGATGCTGACGAACTTTTCCCGACGTTTGTCGCTCGAGTACCAGAACCACTGCATCATGCCGAGTATCCAGAACACGCGGCCATGCGCCTTCATGAAACGTCGCCGGGCGGCGCGCAATGCCGCCGGATCGCCGGTGGCGCAGAATTGTTCGACCGCCTCGGCCGCGAACCGGCCGCCCGCCATGGCGTAGTAGATGCCCTCGCCGGAGGCCGGCGCCACGACCCCGGCGGCGTCCCCGGCCAGCACCACGTCGCGGCCGTTGTCCCAGCGTGGCGCCGGGCGCATCGGGATTGGCGCCCCCTCGCGGCGGATCGTCTCGGCGCCATCCAGCCCGGCGGACTGGCGCAGGGACGCGACCGACCGGCGCAGTGAGAACCCCTTGCGCGCCGAGCCGGAGCCGACGCTGGTGGTCTCGCCGTGCGGGAACACCCAGCCGTAGAAATCGGGCGACAGCCGGCCCTGGTAATAGACGTCGCAGCGCGAACCATCGAACGTGCCGGCTGTGCCGGTGGTTGGTGCGTCCGCCGGCGGGGAGCGGACGATCTCGTGGTAGGCGAAGACGTAGCGGATCTTTTCCGTGCCTGGCACGCACTGCTTCGCCACTGCCGACTTGGCGCCGTCGGCGCCGATCACCGCGCGGGCGCGCACCGATTGCGTCCCGGTCTCGGCTGACTGGTAGTGGATGATGGCGACGCCGTCTTCGCCACGTTCGAACCGCTCGAAGCTGCCGGTGCGGCGCGTAGCGCCGGCTGCCTCGGCCCGGGCGCGCAGCCATTCGTCGAAAACGTCCCGGTCGATCATGCCGACATAGCCGTCGATCGGCATGTCGACCTGCCTTGCCGCCGGCGAGACCATGCGCGCCGAGGTCACCCGCGCCACCAGCAGATCGTCCGGAATGTCGAACTCGCGGATCAGGGCCGGAGGGATGGCGCCGCCGCAGGGCTTTATGCGCCCAGCTCGGTCGAGCAGCAGCACCGACCGGCCCTTGGCCGCCAGGTCCGCAGCGGCGGTGGCGCCGGATGGACCGCCGCCAATGACCACGACATCGAAGATTTCGCTCATGGCGATCCTATGTTTGACTGACGGCAACGGCATCCGGAAGCGCACGGAGGGCTGTCCCGGCTGGCTGGAACACCCGGATCGCCTGCCATCCGGCAACGAAGAAAAGCACCGCCTCGGCAAGGAACACCGCCGAGTAGGAGAGGGCGGGCGATCCGAGCCAATGGCGAAACAAATCGCTGGCAGCCGAGCCCGACAAGCCGCCGGCCGCGAACGCGATGGCCTGGGCGGCGCCCCACAGCCCCATCTGCACGCCGTCCCGCCCGGGGGCGCCGACGCTGGCCAGGGCCATCATCGTGCTGATCGCCGCGGTGACGAAGCAGCCGTTGGCGACGCCGAGGCCAAATACCATCGCATGCGGCGGGAACATCTGGACGGCGAGGCCGAGCATCGCCAGGCCCGAGGCGACGCAGCCGCCGATCGCCCAACGCCGCATCTGGTCGGCACCGACCCGGCCCCGGCCGGACACGCCGGCAAAGATCGCCGCCAGCAGCATGCCGGAGAACACGCCGCCATGCAGCAGCCCGGCCAGCCGTGCCGAGGCGCCGGGCGTGAAGCCGAGCACGCGGCCGGCGAACGGCTCCAGGATCAGCTCCTGCGCGCTGTAGGCGAACATCGCGGCGAACACGAAGAAGGTGAACCGCCGCGACGTTGGTTCCGCCCAGACCTGGGCCAGGGCGCCTCGAAAATTCTCCCGCGACGCTGGCACGGCTGGGATTGGCGACGGCGCGCGATCCTCGATCCGCCACACACCGGCAAGCGTCACGAGGAATGCCAGCCCGGCGACCAGGCCGGTGACGCCGATCAGCCGGGCGGGCGAGAACGGATCCAGCAGCCGGCCGATCGCCGCGGCGGTCACGGCAAAACCGAGCAGCATCATCATCCAGACGAGGGTCGCCGCGGCAGGGCGGCGGGCCGGCGCCACCGATCGCGCCAGCAGCAGCAGCAACGCCGTGCCGCAGGCGCCGACGCCGATGCCGACCAGGACGAAGGCGACCGCCGCCAGGGCGATGCCGGCGGCAAGGTTCGCCGTCATGACATCGACCGCCACCGCGGCCAGCACGCCGCCCGCCGCCAGCACCGCCATGCCGCCGACGATCCACGGCGTGCGGCGGCCGCCGACATCGGAGCCGTGGCCGAGCCGCGGGCGCAGCAGCTGCACCGCGTAGTGCAGTGCCACCAGCCCGCCCGGGATCATCGCCGGCAGGGCCAGCTCCACCACCATCACTCGGTTCATCGTCGACGTGACGACCAGCACGATGGCGCCGAGGCTGGTCTGCACGAGGCCAAGCCGGATGATCCCGGCCCATCCGAGGCCGGTTTGGGCCGCGACGTTCACGGCCCGGGCCGCAGGGCGACGGCGGCGACCACCATGCCGATCACGTAAAGGCTGGTGCCGGTCGCGTTGTACCACGGCGCCAACCGGAACGGATCGCGCAGCAGCCGCGCCATCAGCGCCGCCTGTGCGACCAGGAGTGCCACGACCGCCACGGCATATGTCGGGAGACCCCAGCCGGCCAGCAGACCCGCGACCACAAGCTGCGGCGCCGCCATGACCCAGCAGGCGACCCGGGCCGCCCGATCGATGCCGAGCCGCACCGGCAGGGAGCCGACACCCATGGCGCGGTCGCCCTCGACCGACTTGA
>JANXRT010000051.1 GCA_025356735.1 Acetobacteraceae bacterium
CGCCCCCGCGGTTTTAGCCGATCGCCGGCTCAGCCCGTGGCGGAGTTCGGAGCGCCGACGGTGACGTGCGCCGTCGAGTTCCATAGCAGGGTCGCCGACGCTCTGCCGAAATGCTGGCCCTGATAGTCGGCGGAATTGACATACAGGTTGCGGTCCGTGCTCTGGGTGCCGCCCCAGGCGTCGTTCAGGAAGGTGACGGCAACATCGTGCGGACCTGCCCCGACGATGTTGGAGAGCGTGATGGCGTCGCTCGCGCCATCCGCGTGCGAGGCCGCCGTGACCTGCGTGCCGCCTTTCTGAACGCCATCGACGCTGACTAGGAATTGCGGGCTGCCGTTCCAATTGTCGGCGCTGACGTTCAGGACGATGCTGTTGTCGCTCGACACCGGCGCCGATGCGGGCGCCGATGCGGGCGCCGGAGCCGCCGTCACTGGGGCGGGGTTGCTGGCAGGCTGTGAGCCGCCCGGATCAAACGGCGTCTGATAGCCGCCGAAATGCGACAGGTACTGCGACACCGGCGTGCCGTAGGGGTCCTGCGGATCGACCGCGCCGCCCGAGTCGATGAACTGCTGCACCGCATCGGCGCCGCGTAGATGCGCGCCGGCGAGCAGCCCCGACGCCGTGATCGGGATGCCGCCGATGGTCTGGCCGATATGCTGGTCGAGCCCGTCCGCCTTGACGAAGCCCCAGACCCAGTCCTGCATCCAGGCGCGGGCGGCCTGGTTCTGGACGCCGGGATTGTTCAGGTAGTCCTGCTCGCTGTAGATGCCGTCCTTGCCGGTGAAATGCGCCGTCTGCCAGGTGTTGACGTTGGCCGTGCCGTCATCCGTGTAGTAGCCAAGGTTGATCATGGTCCATTCGTTGAACTGGTAGGCGCCGAGATAGTTCAGCCCGTTGGAGCCGAGCGCCTGATAGTTTGGTTGCTGATTCGGATCAAACACCCCGACTGACTCGCGCACTGCTAGGTCGTGAAAGAACTGGTCATACGTCTGTGCCATTAATGACGATTCCTATCTGCCAAAAGATAATCCGGTAGCAACCGAAACCATTCCGGGTGCATCGTGAAATGCCGGTCCGGATAGACCTCGGTGCAGCCGGCGGGCTCTTTTTCGGCAGGGTTTCGCATGCTGAACACCCCCTTAATGGTGCCAGGTCTGATATTCTAAACTCGCGATTGAAGATTGCCACGAAAGAAGGACTCATGTCCTAGGGTGCTGATTAATTTGTTACAACGTAAAAAATATCTAAATTTTCAATGCAGATCGGTTGACGTAGAGCAAAGGAATCGTAGAACCGCTCGATGTCGATTCATACGATCATTCGCGGCGAGCGCGTTTTCGTGGCGCTTTGCCGGGCGGGGCACCTTCGGGCCGGCCGCGCGCCGGTCTATCATGCGGTCACGCCACATTGCCGGCCGGCCCTTTGCGCCGCCGAGCCGGGCGCCGGGTCCAGCTGGGCCGAACCGCCCTCGGGCGTGGTGACGTGCCCGATCTGCGTCAGGCGGCTTGATCGGTTGCGGCAATGAAATCCGGAAGAAGCGAGCATGGGGTTCTGCCCCATACACCGGCCACCTTCAAGCATTAGGATGGCGCCCCAAGGCGCCTCACTTAAGTGTAGGAGAGCATACGCTAGTTCAGCCGAAGCTCCAGGATATGCCGCGGATCGGGCGCCAGCTCACCCTTCTCGACGCGCTTGACGATCGACGTCAGCGCCGCGTTGGCTGGCGTCGCAATACCGAGCGGCTCGCTTTTATCGACGATGAAACCATTGAGGAACTCGATCTCGGTACGCCGGCCCTTGACCATGTCCTGACCCATCGACGGGCGATGGGCACCGCCGCCCGGCCTTCTGGCTTCCTCCAGCCGGTGCGCGTCGAATTCCCGTGTCGCATCCATGTCGTTCTCGCCGGCGCGGGCGATAAGCTCGGGTTTCATGTGAAAGATTTCCTCTAGTTTATATCCAAGCGCCTGCCCGACCCGGATCGCCTCCGATCCCAGCCGCGTCGAGAAGTGGCGCAGCGTGTCATTCAGCATAATGTCGCGGCTGATTAACCCGGTGCAGGCCGAAAGCCCATTGCCCATTGCGTTGATCACCAGCTTGGACCAGCGCTCGCCCCAGATGTTCTCGGTCGGCTTGGCGCTGTCGGCGAGGCCGACGAGCCGGACGACCTCGCGCGTGCGGTCGGTGATGCGGCCGTGCAGCTCACCGGCGCGGAACACCGTGTGCGACGCGCCGCTTTTCCCCGCGGCGCGGCGGACATGGCCGGGCTCGAACAGATCAACCGTGATCGAACTCGCGATGCAGCCGAGCACGCGGCCCCAGCCGACAATCGCGGCGATGGTTTCCTCGTTGATGCAATTTTGCAACGAAACCACGTAGCCCGCTGGGGCCAGGTACTGCCGAATCATCGCGGTCGCCCAGGCGGTATCATAGGACTTAACGCAGACGAAGGCGATGTCGATCGGCGCCTCTTTGCTGAGATGTTGCAGCTCGGTGATGTGCAGCGCCCGCACCTTGGTCGAGAACTCCGCCACGTCCTTGAGGTGCGACACGCGTAGGCCGTTGGCCCGCATCGCCTCGACGTTCTCCGGCCAGGGATCGACGAAAATCACCTCCTCGCCGGCCTGCGCCATGTGCGCGCCGGCATAGGCGCCGACCGCGCCCACTCCGATGATCGCGATCCTGGGCATGTCTCGATGTTCCCCGCTCGTTTCCCTCGTTGGCGACCCTAGGCCGCCGGGGAAATTTAGCAATTCACCGGATCACACGGCTATGCGTCCCGGCCGGATCGACGAGGCGTACGGCTAGTCTCCGTCGCATTTTCCACGACGATCACCGAAATCGGTTCTGTCCGTTAATGTTGCCTTCGTCTCAAGCATCCATAAATTTGAACATGAATCCCATCGAACTCGTCGCCTCGCCCCGGCAGCAACCGGGCGCCACCCGGCCAAACCCGTTCCAGACCAGATTTCTGGCTCGCGTGCCAGCCAGCATCGCGGCCAGCTTCACCGCGGAGCAGCTGGCCGCGGTCCAGCTGGCGTTCGGGATGCGCCATACGCCGAGCCACGCCATGGACTGCCGCCGAACGCTGTCGTTGCCATGGGGGCGCTACTACCTGGTGCTGCTGGTCGGGCGGGATTGGCGGCGGGAGGGCGGACAACCCGGCCTAGCCACCGCCGGCCGGCTGCTGCTGGACACGCTCGGCTGTGGTATCGCCACGGCCGGGCTGATCCTCTCAGCCTGGCGCCTGACCCAGATCGTGGTCGCGCTGGCCGTCTGAACGTGCCGGCACGCCGAGCGGTTGGTGCTTTCGCTGTCCCACCGCCCGTGCTCCTGTCCGGCCGATGATCCGTGTCACCGATACCCTGTCCATCGATCCGCGCGACATAGAGGAGAATTTCGTCCGCGCCTCCGGCCCCGGCGGCCAGAACGTCAACAAGGTCTCGACCGCGGTCCAGCTGCGCTTCAACCTCGCGGACGCGGCGATGCCCGAGGAAGTCCGGGCACGGCTGCGGCGGCTGGCCGGCAACCGAGTGACGCAGGACGGCGTGCTGCTGATCAACGTCCAGCGCCACCGCACCCAGGAGCGCAACCGCGCCGAGGCACAGGCGGTGCTGGTCGATCTGGTGCGGCAGGCGACGCTTCGGCCGGTGAAGCGCGTGAGGACCCGCCCGACCCTGGCTTCCAAGCGCCGGCGGGTCGAGGCCAAAACGCGGCGGAGTACCATAAAAAAGGGGCGGGCAGTGCCGGACGGTGAGTAGTGCAAGGCGTATTCGGGGCGACGGCCGATTTGCACAGCCGATTTGCACAGCCGATTTGCATATCCGGCGCCAAACCGGGATAGTGGTTCGGATGTGCAAGATTACGACAACCGAGGTCCGGTCCGGACAGCGGCTTGACAGTAGTTTCAAGCAGCAAGCATTGGAGCCGCCGAGCGCTTCCGGTGGTCAGTCCGCGCGTGCCGGTCAGCGACATTCACGAGGCATGCGGATCCTGCTTCGAGGCGGATCGGCCTTCACCTCGATCCCGGCCATGATAGTTGCATGCGCTCTGCAACTTGTCGGATCCGTCCATTCCGCCAGCGCTCAAACGCCCGCCATCGCTCAAACGCCTGCAATCAATAATGATAACGAAATGACCATGCGGGCATCCGCCGAGGAGAATGGCTGGGCTGGCGAAAGCGGCGTCGCCTCGTTCTACGGCCGCGCGCACCAGGGCCGGCGGACCGCATGGGGAACGCGCTTCGACCAGGCGGCGATGACCGCAGCGCATCCATGGCTGCCGTTCGGCACCCGTGTCCGGGTGACGTTGCAGGAGTCTGGCGACACCGTGCTGGTGACGATCACCGATCGGCTGCCGGCCAGAAGCCGGGTGATCGACGTTTCGCTGGCGGCGGCGCGCGCCCTCGGCTTCACGGGCCGTGGCTTGGCCCAGGTATCGCTCAGTCCTGGGTGACGACGCGAGCCTGCCGCCTCATTTTCGTCGGCGAAACAACCACATCGACGCGAACGGCAGTGCCCGGCGCGCCAGATCGGTGGCGACGGCAGTGCCCGAGGTCGCCTGCCTCATGCCGCGGATGGCGCTGTCGCGCACGATCCTGGCCTCGACCTCCAGAACGTCGGGCGCCGACCTCGCCGCCAGCAGCGCCAAGACGCCGCCGACAGCCAGGCAGATCGCGGCCACGATCCACAACGCCGGCGCGAGGCCCAGGCTTTGCGCGATCAGCACGGTCACCGCCGCCAGCACCAGCACGAAGGTAGCCATCAGGAACACCACGGCGCCAACCGCGTAGCCGGCGCGAAACCCGGTGCGCCGGGCGACGCGCCGCAGCCGGACCAGTTCGGCCTCGGCGGCGATCCTGGCGAGTTCGACGGTGCGCATGGCTCAGCGCCTCAGCCGGGCAACGAGGTAGCCGACGCCGGCGGCCAGCAGCAGCGCCATCGCCGGGCGTTCCCGAACCCGGGACGACAGCATAGCCGCTTGGTCGAGCACGACGCTGCCGACCGCGCG
>JANXRT010000081.1 GCA_025356735.1 Acetobacteraceae bacterium
TTCTTCGCGGTGCTGGGGGTGATCGCCAGCTCGATCGAACGGCTGGCAATTGAAGTGCGCCACTTGCAGCGTACCGAAGTGCTCGAAGCCGAGGAGTATTTCTCGCCCGGTCAAAAGGGTTCGTCGGCGATGCCGCACAAGCGCAACCCGGTGCTGTCGGAAAACCTCACCGGCCTGGCCCGGCTGGTGCGCGCCTGCGTGGTCCCGGCGCTGGAAAATGTGACGCTGTGGCACGAGCGCGACATCAGCCACTCCTCGGTCGAGCGGGTGATCGCGCCGGACGCCACCATCGGCCTCGACTTCGCGCTGAGCCGGTTGTCGGGGATGATGTCGAAGTTGTCGATCTATCCCGACCGGATGCTGGCCAACCTCGAAAGCCTCGGCGGCGTGGTGCATTCGGGCGAGGTCCTGTTGGTCCTGACCCGCGCCGGCATCTCGCGGGAGGACGCCTACGCGATCGTCCAGCGCAACGCGATGGCGACCTGGACCGGGCTGGGACAGGCGGGCGAGCGCGATTTCCGCGAGAATCTAGCCGCCGACCCGGAGGTCTCAGCGCGGGTGGCGCCGGTCGAGCTGGATGCCGCGATGAATTCGAAAAATCACTTGAAGCAGCTGGACCGCATCTTCACCCGCGTATTCGGCGAACCAGGACCAAACGCCTGACCCTTCCCGCCGCCCTCGGCCTGCTGCTTCTGGCGGCGGTGCTGGAGGCCGGCGGCGATGCACTGGTCCGCGCCGGATTAAACACCGCGCCGATGCCGCTACGGCTCGCACTGATCGCGGCCGGCGGTGCCGTGCTGCTGCTGTATGGATTGGCGGTGAACGCGCCCGGATGGGATTTCGGTCGCTCGCTCGGTGTGTACGTCGCGATGTTCTTCGTGGTGGCCCAGGCGATCAACCTTCTGGCGTTCGGAACCTGGCCGACGCCGGGCATGCTGGTCGGCGGAATGCTGATCGTCGCCGGCGGCGTAACCGTGGCGCTGTGGGTGTAATGAAAATAGTTTGTGTGAACCGTCCAGCTTTGAAGGGTCACAAGGCCGTCCGTGTGACTGATCAAGGTTGGAGGGCAAGTACCGCGACTTAACGGATGCGCCCCGGGGCGCATCCCCGGCGGGGTTTGGGGCAGCGCCCCATGCTGCTTGGCACTCGATTGAGCGGGTTCAGGAAATCCGTATGTTCCGAATTGAAGGAGTTCCTGGATGTCGATTGTCATCGCTGCGGAATGCGGCAAAAGCGTTGTTGCCCAACCCGAGCCGGTTATCATCATCTCGCATGGACGGGAGCAGAAGGCGCTGGCAGCGCAGGAAGCCGCTTAGGACGGTTAGCGTGTCGCTGCGATCCGTGTTCCGTTCAGCCTGACAGGATTTCCATGTGCACCGTCGTCATCCTGTTCCGTCCCGGCCATGACTGGCCGGTTCTGCTGGCGGCCAACCGCGACGAGCAGATCGACCGCGCGTGGGATCTGCCGGCACAGCACTGGCCGGAATATCCGGGCGTGGTGGCGGGGCGGGACCGCACCGCGGGCGGCACCTGGATGGCGGTCAATCAAAATGGGCTCGTGGCGACGGTGCTGAACCGGCAGGGCAGCCTTGGGCCGGTCGCCGAGAAGCGCTCGCGTGGCGAGTTGCCGTTGCTGGCGGCGTCCTGCGGAAGCGCCATGGAAGCGGCGGCGGCGATTGCGGCGCTCGATCCCGGGCAGTGGCGCAGCTTCAACATGGTTTTGGCGGATCGCCATCACGCCGTGTTCCTGCGCGGCCTCGGACAAGGGCGGGTCGAGTGGCGGCAGCTGGAGCCGGGCTGCCACATGGTGACGGCGCACGATGTGGACGATCCCGGCAGCCCGCGTGTGGCGCGCCATCTGGCGAGGTTTTCCGCCGCGGTGCCGCCGATGCCTGATTGGGGTGGGTGGCCGGCGCTACTGTCCGATGTTTCCGGCGATGCCGGCGAGCAGATCAACGTGCGTCCTCGTGCCGGCTTCGGCACGGTATGCTCCTCGCTGCTGGCGATCCCCGCCACCGGGCCGCCTGCGTGGCTGTTCGCCGCCGGGGCTCCCGATATAACGCCCTTCTTCCTTGTGAACGGGGATGCAAGGGGCTAGCCACTTGACGGGGCCAGGGGCAGAGCCCCAGCCTTGCTTTTCCCCGCATGGCACCCAGCATCAACCGCTGCTATACCCCGCCCCGTCGTCCCAAGTCGGGTCGCCCCGTGTCGGGACCGGCACAGCAGGGAAACCACCATGGCCCGCCGCCGTCAGCTCTATGAGGGTAAAGCCAAGATCCTGTTCGAGGGGCCGGAGCCTGGCACGCTCGTGCAGTATTTCAAGGACGACGCGACCGCCTTCAACGCCCAGAAGAAGGGCACCATCACCGGCAAGGGCGTGCTCAACAACCGCATCAGCGAGTACCTGATGCTGCGGCTGGCCGAGATCGGCATCCCGACGCATTTCGTGCGCCGGCTGAACATGCGCGAGCAGCTGATCCGCGAGGTCGAGATCATTCCCCTCGAAGTCGTGGTCCGCAACATCGCCGCCGGGAGCCTTTCGACCCGGCTTGGAATCCCGGAAGGAACCCGACTACCCCGTTCGATCATCGAATATTACTACAAGAACGACGCGTTGCAGGACCCGATGGTGGCGGAGGAGCACATCACCGCGTTCGGCTGGGCGGCGACGCAGGACATGGACGACATCGTCGCCATGACGCTGCGGATCAACGATTTCCTGACCGGGCTGTTTCTGGGCGTCGGCATCACGCTGGTCGACTTCAAGTTGGAGTTCGGCCGGCTGTGGGACAACGAGGACATGCAGATCGTCCTGGCCGACGAGATCAGCCCAGACAACTGCCGTTTGTGGGATGCCAAGACCAACGAGAAGATGGACAAGGACCGGTTCCGCCGCGACATGGGCAAGGTCGAGGAAGCGTATCAGGAGGTCGCCAAGCGGCTGGGCATCCTGCCCGAGGCGGGTTCGCGCGACATGAAGGGGCCCGAGACCGTACAATGAAAGCTGTGGTGACGGTGATGTTCAAGCACGGCGTGCTGGACCCGCAGGGCCGTGCCATCGGCCACGCGCTCGGCAACCTCGGCTTTGCCGGTGTGGGCGAGGTGCGGGCCGGAAAAGTGTTCGAGATCGAGATGGCGGAAACCGACCCGGCCCTGGCGCGCCAGGCGGCCGAGCGGATGGCGGGGCAGCTGCTCGCCAACCCGGTGATCGAGAGCTTTTCCGTCGATATTGCCGACCATGCCGGGGGCAACTGACGGCATGCGGGCCGGCATCGTCGTCTTTCCCGGCATCAACCGCGAGCGCGACATGGCGCAGGCGTTGGAGCGGTCCTCCGGCAAGCGGCCGCGCATGGTCTGGCACGGCGAAACTGATCTGTCCGGGCTAGACCTGGTCGTGCTGCCCGGCGGTTTCAGCCACGGCGACTACCTGCGGCCCGGGGCGATGGCCGCGCAGTCGCCGGTGATGCGCGCCGTGCGCGACTTTTCGGCCCGCGGCGGCTACGTGCTCGGCGTCTGCAACGGGTTCCAGATTTTGACCGAGGCCGGCATCCTGCCCGGCGCGCTACTGCGCAATGTGGGGCTGCGCTTCCTGTCGATGGATTCTTTCCTTCGAGTCGAGCGCGCCGACACCGTTTTCGCCAGCCGGTACCGCCGGGGCGCGGTGTTCCGCAGCCCGATGGCGCATGGCGACGGCAACTACTTTGCCGATGACGGGACGCTCGATCGGCTCGAAGGGGAGGGTCTGGTGGCGTTCCGCTACGCGACGCCGGCCGGGGAGATCACGCCGGCGGCCAACCGCAACGGCTCGGCGCGCAATATCGCCGGCATCCTCAGCGCCAACCTTCGCGTGCTCGGGCTGATGCCACACCCGGAGAACGTCACCGACCCGCTGACCGGCGGAATCGACGGCCGTCCATTGTTCGATGGACTTGTCGCCGCCCTCACCCCACTTTCACCGGGATGAACATGCCCTCCGAAGTGTCACCGGCGCTGGCCCGCGAATTCGGGCTGTCGGCCGAAGAGTATGAGAAGGCGCTGGAAATTCTGGGCCGCGTGCCGAGCCTGGCCGAGCTCGGCGTGTTCAGCGTGATGTGGTCGGAGCATTGCTCCTACAAATCCTCCCGTGTCTGGCTGAAGCAGCTGCCGACCACCGGCGCCTGCGTCATCCACGGACCGGGCGAGAATGCCGGCGTGGTCGATATCGGCGACGGGCTGGCCGCGGTGTTCAAGATGGAGAGCCACAACCATCCGAGCTTCATCGAGCCTTACCAGGGTGCAGCGACCGGCGTCGGCGGCATCCTCCGCGATGTGTTCACGATGGGCGCGCGCCCGATCGCCAACCTCAACGCGTTGCGCTTCGGTGCGCCTGGGGCGAAGCAGACACGGAGAATAATCGACGGCGTGGTGCGCGGCATCGCCGGCTACGGCAACTGCGTCGGCGTACCGACGGTCGGCGGCGAGATCGATTTCCATCCGTCCTACGACGGCAATCCGCTGGTCAACGCGATGACGGTAGGCATTGCGCAAAAGGACAGGATTTTTCTTTCGGCCGCTGCCGGCGTCGGCAATCCCGTGGTCTATGTCGGATCGAAGACCGGCCGCGACGGCATCCACGGTGCCACCATGGCCTCGGCCGAGTTCTCCGCCACGTCGGAGGACAAGCGCCCCACCGTGCAGGTTGGCGATCCGTTCACCGAGAAGCTGCTGATTGAGGCGTGCCTGGAATTGATGGCGACCGACGCCATTGTCGCCATCCAGGACATGGGCGCGGCCGGCCTGACCAGCTCCTCGGTCGAGATGGCCGGCAAGGGCCACGTCGGCATCGAGCTCGACCTGGACGCGGTGCCGCAGCGCGAGACCGGCATGTCCGCCTACGAGATGATGTTGTCGGAAAGCCAAGAGCGGATGCTCATGGTGCTGCGGCCCGACCGGCAGGACATGG